>DATNLB010000443.1:0-15731 GCA_035603095.1 Candidatus Acidiferrales bacterium | reverse complement strand
ATCATTTTTCGCTGCGCCGCGAGCGGAAACTTGTGCGGGCCCTCAAAAACCCACGTATCGAACCGCTCCGGCCGCCCCAGCGCCTGATAAGACTGGTGCAATGTGTCCATCGCGGCCTTAACGCCCTCAGGAGGGAACAGGGTGTCCTGTTGCCCGTGGACCACGAGGAGCGGACAGGGCATCGCCAGCGTGGCGATGTCAGGATAGTCCAGATACTCAAGCAGCCCAGGGATCATTCCTGACGGAACCGTGTAAATCTCGTGGTGAGGGATCAGGTAGTGGAATGAGGTCATCCATCCTGCCACGCATGCAGCCTTGATTCTCGGATCGAGTGCGGCGAGAAACACAGTCCTCCAGCCCCCGGCGGAGAGCCCCGCACAGGCAATGCGATTCGGATCAACCTCCGAGCGCGTCCGCAGGTAATCCACAGTGCGAATGTCATCCCACACCAACACGCCGCCCCAGGTGAATCCCGAGTGAAGAATATTCCGAAAGACGATTTCTTCCGAGCTTCCGGCGCGGTGATTGATCTGGCGAATGATTTCTTCCGGCTCGGCTTTGGAACGGTCGTTCGTGCGATTCTCCAGATCTTCATCAAGGATCAGCCGACGTTCACCGTGATAGAACATGTCAATCACGATCACTGCATAGCCGCGCTGTGCAAGTGTGACGGGAAAACTTGCGCCGTCATAGTACTCCTTGCGATAGCTGACTAGCATGGGGTGTTCATTGTCGGTCTCAACGAGCTTCTCTTTTCCCCAGTAATAAAACCCGCCGTGGTCATGGAGCGCGACGACCGCGGGGACGGGGAATTTGGCACGTTTCGGAATAAGAAAGTAACAAGGCACTTCCACATCAGTAGTCGTCCAGAAGTTCAACCGTTCTCGAATGTAGTCACCTCGGTCGACGCGGTCGAGGACGCGCGGTCGGGGGTGTACGGCCTCCGGCCGATAGGACATCAGCTCGAAGACTTTGGCGCGTCCTTCAGCCTTCCAGGCTTCGAGGTCCTTCGGTCGGCGGTGGAGAAAGGCCAGGCTTTGGCGGGTCTTTTCCTGCTGACGTTTAATAAAGGGGTATAGATTCCCGAGCGCTGAGCCCTTCCAGAGCTTGGCTTCGTCAGCCGGAGATCCGGCTTGCAATGGCAGGAAGAAATTTGAAGGCTGCGCGCTTTCAGCCCGCCCCGCTGCGACAGCCAGCACGCTCAGCCCTCGCAAGAGCTCGCGTCGAGTGAGTGTTTGCCACACGGGCATCGCTCCTTTCTCGACCTCATCCCAAAGCCACCGGCAGGCACATAGAGACCGAAGGCGCAGCATGACGATCTCGCCGCGGGCAACTCACTGCCCCAGAATAGGATCGACGGCTTTCGACTTCGGGCTCCGTCACCCCACGGCATGATCCACAAGCGATTCTGTCTTCGAGTCCCAGGAGGTCTTCTTGCCAGACGGTGCTGTTCCACTAGTCGGGCAGCCCGAGCAACTTGGCAAGTGTCCCGCCCATGATCATCTTGCGAGTGCGTTCCGGAACGTCACAAGCGTCGAACATGGCCCGGTATTGATTGGCGACGGACTCCACCCCAGCCAGATCAGAGTCTGAGCCGAATATCAGCTTGATAAATGCACTGGGATCGTTGTCCGGCGTCTTTACGGGCCAGTCGATGGCCGACCACCAGAAAATCCGTTGGAATTCCGCGAGACGGCCGTGCATTTTCGTAAGCGTCGAGCCGCTGAGGTCGAAAAAGACGTTCGGGTTCCAGCGCGCAATCTCCGCCGCCCATTCATACTCGGGATTGCCACAATGGGCACCGACCAGGGTGATTTTCGGAAAGCGCCGGGCAATCTCCTCCAAGTGGATCGGCCGCATTCGGCCCGATGCTACATCTTCGGGCTCGTCGAAGTTTTTTCGCAGCACGATGCCGGTGTGAAAAAGGACAAGCCAGCCATAGCGATTCGCCAGCTCGTACACAGGAAAGTAAGACGTGTCGTTGTACGGCTTCTTCACGAATTCCAGCTCACCGAGGCCCCGGAAACCCAGCGAGTGCAGCTCCTCCACTTGTGGGACCACATCCGGCGCGTCCAAATCGACGAAGCCGAAGGGAACGATTTGCCGGGGATGCTGCTTGGCCGCTTCGACGACAACCCGTCGGTGAGCAAAAGGGGTCAGGAGACAGGCCGTCAGGTTCATCCGGTTGGCCAACTTCAGCAAATCTTCGAGAAATCCGGGATTTTTCTCATCAAAGTGCACATGCATGTCGACGATGCGGCCGGCGGGCTTGTCTGCGCCGGGGGCTCTCTCACTAGGAAAGAGGCGCCCGAACGGCGACAATTCCATGACGCTGCGGGCACCCGACATGACGGCCGCCCCGCTCGCAGCGCCGAGAAATCCGCGACGTGACAATCGTTTCTTGATTTTTCCTCTCCTGACTTGGTCCTCAAACCGTCGAGCCCGTACATCACCAGATCAGCTTTAACGCGAACTTTAACAGCTTTCGCAGACTGCCGTACGGCCAATAATAACTATGTTAGTGGGGTCATCACAATCGCCGTTGAGTGTTTCGGACCTTCGCGCTGGGCCAAGCACGCGGTCAAGTGGTTATTTGGATGGAATGTTGATCGTCGAAATTACTGGAGATCGATTTCTCGATGGTACGGCGTCCGTGGTCTGCCACGGTGATGCCTGAAACTATCGCAACAACTTTGTTGTTGCCGCTCGGGCGGGCCGCGCGCCGCGCGTCAGGGAGTGAAAGCGATCACCTGATAGGCCTTGATCACGTTGGAACCCACATTTTGCGGGAATCTCGGATCAAACTTGGCGGCGTACTTCGACATTAGATAGTCGGACACGCGCTTTTTAGCTTGGTCCAGGGTGGCACCATCGGCGTAAGCGGCAGCGGTCTGGTCGAGCAGATCGCGGAAGTATTGCTTCCAGAGCTCGAACGTCTGTTTGTCCCGCATGACGTCGCCGTGACCGGCGATGACGTAGTCGAAGTCGAGCTTCTCCGCGACATCCAGGGTCTTGATCCAATCGTAGGGGTAGCTGTCGCCCATGTAGGGAGTCCAACCGTGGAGCGCGTCGCCGGTGACCAAGACTTTTTCTTTTGGGAGAAAGACGAACACGTCGCCGTCGGTGTGCGCGCGGCCGAGCCAGAGGATTTCAACCGTGCGGGATTTGCGGTGAAGGATAAGACTGCGGTCGAAGGTCATGGTCGGCAGAGTGATTTGCATACTCTTAAGCTCGGCGATATACGCCTCAGCTTCCGAAATGTCTTTTTGGATGGAGGCTCTCTGTTCGGGAGTGGGGGCTTTTTGCAGGTCCGCTTTCAGTTGTTCGATCTGGGCGGGCATGGTCACGATTTCGTGCTTCACGCGCGGGATACCGCGCTGCTCGATGCTTGTGCGAGTGGCCTCTGAAGAGATGATCTCGACGCCAGCGGGCCAAGAGCTAGGATACGCTTCGTTGCCCTGGTAGTGGTCCCAGTGAAAATGTGTGTTGACAACGAACTTGACAGGCTTGGGCGTGAGCTTTTTGATCTGCTCGATCAGGGCGCGGGCAGCAGAAGGCTTGGAGTGGGTGTCGACGACGAGGACGACGTCGTCGAGCAAGATGATCGCGGCGTTGCAATTGATTTTGTAGGTGGGCTTGGCAATGGCGGCATAGATGCCGTCTGCGACGGGCTTGATGTCGAACAGGTCGTCTGCCAAGCAGGAGGCCGGGAGAAATAGGAAGAGGATTGCGAGAAGCGCGCGGTTCAGGGAGCTACCTCCTGGCAGTCTAGTGCGGAGATGCTGCGTGGAGGGTACCACAAGGCGTTCGCGCCTACGACATCGTGGACGTATCGGGAGAGCTCAAGACGACCTCGGGATGGTCAAGAATTGCGTGAGGGCTGTGGTAGACTCCTGCTGGTTATTGGGTATTGACGAGCGCAGGTTTCAATCTTCTTTGCTTCCCTTATCCAGAGTTTCGCCGTCGGAGGTTTTCATGCTCAGAAAATTTAGCACGTCTGTTTTCAGTCGGATTGCACCAGCCTTGCTTGGCACTCTCTTGTTCTTCCTTGCCGCGGTGCCACTCAGCGCTCAGTCCTCCAACCAATATCCGCTCTTGCGCAAGCCCACGATTAGCAAAACTCAGATTGCATTCAGCTACGGCGGCGACTTGTGGATCATCGACCGCAGCGGTGGCGAGGCGCGTCGGCTGACGAGTGATATTGGCATTGAAATCGATCCGATTTTTTCGCCCGACGGTAGCTTGATCGCCTTCACCGGCGAATATGATGGCAATGAAGACGTTTATGTCATTCCTGCTGCGGGCGGCCTTCCCAAGCGGCTAACATCCCATCCGGGCAGCGACCAGGTGGTGGGCTGGACGCGCGATGGCAAGCGCATCCTGTTTCGCTCTAACCGCGATAGCTATTCCGGGTTTATGCAGTTGTATACCGTCAGTCTTTCCGGGGGGCTTCCGGAGGTCCTTCCACTGCCCATGGCGGTCGAAGGTTCCTACTCACCGGACAGCTCGCATCTTGCCTATGTGCCATTCACGAATTTCAGGGAATCGTGGCAATTCCACCGCGGGCTGAAACACTATCGCGGCGGCACGGCTTCGCCCATCTGGATCGCCAAGCTTTCCGATTCTAGCGTAGAAAAGGTCCCGCGAAAGGATTCGAATGATTCTTCGCCCATGTGGGTCGGTGATAAGGTTTATTTCCTGTCCGACCGCGATGGCCCGGTGAATTTGTATGTCTATAACGGCGTCACAAAACAGGTGAAAGCAGCACTGCCGACCAACGGTGTGGATATCAAATCGGCATCGGCAGGACCGGACGCGATCGTCTATGAGCAGTTTGGCTCGATTCACGTGTTCGATCCGGCCACCGGCAAGCAGAGTGCCGTCAACATCCACGTCACCGGCGATTTTCCTGCAGTGCGGCCGCACTACGTAAACGCCGCCGAGCAAATCCAGAACGCCGGCGTTTCGCCAACGGGCGCGCGAGCTGTCTTTGAAGCGCATGGGGAGATCCTGACCGTGCCCGTGGAGCATGGCGACATCCGCAACCTGACCAACACGACCGGAGCAGCGGAGCGCGATCCCGCCTGGTCCCCCGACGGGAAATGGATTGCCTATTTTTCAGATGAATCCGGCGAATATGCGTTGCACCTCCGTATGCAGGACGGCATGGGCGAAGTGCACAAAATCAGTCTGGGCGCTCCCCCGTCTTTCTACTACTCGCCCATGTGGTCGCCCGACAGCAAGAAGATTGCCTACAGCGACAAGCGCCTGAACCTGTGGTATGTGGACGCTGATTCGGGAAAACCGGTCCTTGTGGACACCAATCCGTACGACGGTGGCCCCGGCTCGGGATTCAGTCCGGTGTGGTCGCCGGACAGTCGGTGGCTAGCCTATACGCGCCAACTCGATAGCTCGCTGCGCGCGGTATTTGTTTATGGCGTCGAAGAAAAGACTATGCACCAACTGACGGACGGTTTAAGCGACGCCGCCTCCGTCGCTTTTGACCAGAATGGAAAGTATCTCTATTTCTTCGCCAGCACCGACGACGGGCCCGCGCTCGCCGCGAGCATGGGCGCCTTCAAAGTTCCCGTAACGCGCAGCGCCTACGTGATTGTTCTGCGCAGCGACCTGAAATCACCGCTGGCTCCGCAAAGCGACGAAGAGAAAGTTGTCCCGCCGACAAGTTCCTTAGACAAAGCCGCCGCGGCGAATTCACCCAAGAATCCTGCCGATTCCGATGAGTGCAAATCCGAGGGCGAAGCCAAATCGGGCCCCGCCCCCTCCTCGGATACCGTCGCAAAGAAGGGAGACAAGAACACCGACGAGAAGAAAGGTGCTAAGGACGCGAAAGACGCCAAAGAAATTCAGGATGTGAAAATTGATTTCGAGAATATCAATCAGCGCATCCTGGCGTTGCCGATTCCCGCTCGAAACTACGACTTCTTGCTCGGCGGAAAAACTCACGTGCTATACCTATTGGAGAGTCCGGCCGTGGATGATGGCAATCCGAGCGGCCACGTCCTTCACAAGTTCGACGTCTGCACGCAAAAGACGGACAACCTTCTGGACAACGTCGGCGGCTTCGTTCTTTCCTCTAATCGCGAAAAAGCGCTTTACGAGCAACTTCCGCCGAGAAATCCGCTTGCGCCAGCCGGCGAACCGCCCCACGGCGCCTGGATCATCAAGCCCGTGGACGCGATTGGGAAACCGAATGAGCCTGGCAAACCTGACGGAACCTTGCATCTGGAATCCATGAAGGTGTACGTCGATCCTCGTTCCGAGTGGCAGCAGATGTTCCGCGAAGTCAGTCGAATTGAGCGCGACTTCTTTTACGACCCCAACCTGCATGGTGCGGATCTGAAATTGCTGACGAAGGCTTATCAACCGTATGTGGACAACGTGATGAGCCGGGCAGATCTCAATTACATTTTGGCCGACATGCTCGGTGAGATCACCGCTCAGCACATCTACATATTCGGCGGCGACCGCCCCGAAGTGAAGCAAACCAGAGTGGGATTGCTTGGTGCGGACTACGCCATCGATCATGACCATTACCGCTTTGCTAAGGTGTACTTCGGCGAGAATTGGAACCCAGGCCTCCGTGCTCCGCTGACGGAACCGGGTGTGAACATTCACCAAGGCGAGTATCTGCTGGCCGTGGACGGACGCGAAGTGCATGGCAGCGACGAAATCTATAGTTTTTTCGTCGAACGTGCAGGCAAAGCTGTTCAACTTAAGGTGGGGCCGGACCCAAGTGGAAAAGACGCGCGCATGGTGACCGTGGTGACGATCGCCAGCGAACGTTCTCTGCGCATGCGCGACTGGATGGACAGCAATCGCCGGAAAGTGAATGAACTGAGCAACGGCCAGCTCGCCTATGTCTATCTGCCGGATACCGCGGTGGGCGGTTTCACCAACTTTAACCGCTATTACTTCGCTCAAAATTCGAAACAAGGTGCCGTCATCGATGAACGCTTCAATGGCGGCGGATGGATTGCCGACTATATCGTGGACTGGCTGAACCGCCCCTTGCTGATGGCTGCCATGACCCGCGAAGGCAAGGACAACTACATACCCCAAGTGATCTTCGGCCCAAAAGTGATGCTGATTAATCAGTACGCTGGCTCCGGCGGAGATGCGCTGCCCTGGATGTTTAAGCAGCTCGGCATCGGCCCTTTGATCGGCACGCGCACTTGGGGTGGCCTGATTGGCATTGGCGGTTATCCGCCGCTGATGGATGGCGGAGAAATCACTGCACCCCGCTGGGGTCTCTTCAATCCGAAGACAGGCGAATTCGACGTGGAGAACAAAGGCGTCTCGCCGGACATCGAGGTAGATTTCGATCCCGCACTGTGGAGACAAGGTCATGACCCACAGTTGGAGAAGGCCGTCTCCGTGACGCTCGCGGACCTGAAGGACCATCCTGTGCCGCCTGTTAAGCGCCCGAAGTATCCGGTCTACAATTGGCCGAAGGTACGATCCGACGCCGCTTCCGGCCAAAACCAATGAAGGAGAGTCTGGTCTGGAGTTGTACGCACGGACAACTTTGCCCCAAAGGAGTGCCGAAAAGCCGGTGTTCTAGGACACTGGAAGGGCAAAGATCTCAAAGGCTGCCTTGCTTTTTCTAATGCTCAATGAGAAACAAGTATTAACTGCTGAAGATATTCGTGCTCAGGAATTCATTGCGGAATTTGCCTTGCGGGTCGTACTTCTTGCTCAATTGGATAAAGTTGGGCAGTTTCTTATAGATAGAGTGCAGCTCCGCTGGCGACACAGTGAATAGCTTTCCCCAGTGCGGCCGGGCCTTAAATGGAGCTAATTCCCTTTCAATCAACGGCAACAGTTTCCTGACCGCTGGCCAGTCCTGTTTCCAAGTAAAGTGGATGGTTATGCAGGGTTGTTCGTAACAAGGACTCAGCCATAAATTGTCGGCGGCAATCGTACGGATTTCGGAAATCATTAAGTGCGGACTGACCTGATCGCGCAGCCGTTCCACCGCGAGAATTGCTTCGACCGCATGCTGACGAGGCACGAAGTACTCCGATTGCAACTCTTTTCCCGCGCTAGGCGTGAACCCCATGCGAAAATGCGGCAGTCGTTCATACCAAGGACCAGGCACGCCCATCTGTTCCGTACAGTTCTCAGCGGAAAGTTCAGCAATGGGGTGCAGATTCCTGGTAGCGCGTTTCGCCCCGAAGAATTCCGCGGTTGCGTCAAACGCTTGTCCTTCTTCAACGCGGCTCTTGATCCAAACCTCGTTGACACGCTGGTTTTGCCAGTCGGTAAACAGGCTGACGCTATACGCGCTTGATTCGATGGCGTCAAAGTGGTTTTTCACCTCATTGAGCGGCAGATTTTCATACACGTACTGCCGCATCAGGAAGGTTGGCTGAATATCGAGGGTGATCTTTGTGATTACGCCAAGCGCACCAAGCCCAACAACGGCTCCCAGAAACGCATCGCCGTCCTTTAGGCGGGACAGCTTAACCACCTCGCCGGCCGCTGTGAGGATTTCAAGTGCTGACACTGCCGTCGCGAGGTTGCCATTCTTTTCGCCCGAACCGTGCGTTGCGGTGCTGCAAGCTCCCGCTATGGAAATATGTGGCAACGAGGCGAGATTGTGCAACGCATAGCCCTTGCTATCGAGGTACGGACACAGTTGACCGTAAGTCATGCCCGCATCGACCGTCACGGTGTGCGCCTCCGGCTCCAACGCAACGACCTCGTTCATCGACTTTAACGATAGGAAGTTATGTGTGCTGTCTGCTATGTTGTTGAAGCAGTGGCGCGTTCCCAGTACCTTTAGTTTGCTCTGTTTCTTAACGTAACTCCGCACCTGTTCAAGCGAGTTGGCGGAGTACAAGCGGTCAGTACTGTATTCCAGATTGCCCGCCCAGTTCTGCAGTCTGTTTTTTGACGCCCAGGCCAACAGAGGTGAGATAACGGGGCCTGCCAACAGCGCACCGAAGACCCTGATAAAAGTCCTCTTGTTCATGGCTATAGTCCAAGCAGTATCGACACTGGCCTCCGGAACTTCCTCTTCCCCGGCTTCGAAAACGCGGCAATTGTACACCTATTCGAAAGAAATGATGGCCGGGCCGTACTCAACGGTTGACGGAACAGTGCGCCGCGCTGACCCGCTCAAGCGATCCCGAGCCTCTTCTGCATCTCCTCGAGAGACACGCCTTTGGTTTCGGGATAGACAAATAAAACCACGAAAAACTGAAATGCCATCATGAAAGAGAAAAAAACGAAAGGGTATCCGCCGGAGGACGCAGCCAGAAGTGGAAAGATTCCAGAAATGAGCGCATTCATGAACCAGTGGGAAAAACTGCCCAAACTTTGGCCTTTAGCTCTTACACGATTGGGAAAGACCTCACTGATGAATACCCAGATGACCGCGCCCTGGGAAAATGCGAAGAATGCAATGTACCCGATTAGCAGCCATACAAGAAGATTCTGCTGGCTGCGAGTAAAAAAGATGGCGGCAACGCCAGCGAGACACGCCGCTGTGCCTACCGAACCGATTAGCAACAGTGTCTTGCGGCCGATACGATCGATGACGGACATGGCCAGCATCGTAAATACTAAGTTCGTCGCGCCAATGGCCACGGCCTGCAAGTCGGATGACACTTTGTTGAAGCCGGCAAAAGCGAAAATATCATTCAAGTAGTAAAGGATCGCGTTGATTCCGGACAGCTGGTTGAACATGCCGATGGAGACGGCTAGAAAAATCGGCAGGCGGTACTTCCACGAGAACAGCGAATCATTAGCGACACGGTCCGCATCGATCGAAACGATAATTTCCTGGAGCTCCTGCTCGTAATTTTCCTCTCCCGTCAGCCGGAGGACGTCTCTTGCTTCCGCAATCCTTTGTTTCTTAACCAGCCAGCGGGGACTGCGCGGAATTCCAAAAAGGAAGAGCAGGAAAAGTATGGCGGGAACCGCCGGGACACCCAGCTTCCATCGCCATTCGGCGGGGCCAAACTGCATTGTTCCTACGATGTAGTTCGACAGGTAGGCAAGCAGAATTCCAAAGACGACGTTGAACTGAAACAAGCCCACCAGCCGGCCTCGCCATTTAGCGGGCGCAACCTCCGCGATGTACAACGGGCCGAGCACCGATGAACCACCGATGCCCAGGCCTCCGATGAAGCGGAAAAGAACAAGCGCGCTCCAGTTCCAAGCAAAGGCACAGCCCAGAGCTGAGACGAGGTACAGGACGGCCATGGCGCGCAAACTGTCACGGCGGCCAAATTTATCGCCGGGAATTCCAGCCAGCATGGATCCCAGGATCGTTCCCCAGAGTGCTGCGGAAACCGTCATTCCTAGCGCTGCTGGCGATAGATGAAATGTTTCCGTCAATGCATGGGTGGCACCAGCAATCACAGCTGTGTCGAACCCGAATAGAAGTCCCCCAAGTGCTGCCACCACGGTGCTCTTTAAAAGATAAGAGTTAAGTTTCATATTGCCTTTCGAAATTTCAGAGCGCTCGGCATGTGAAAATCACATTGCAAGTCGGACGCAACCGGTGACCTCAAAACCCTGCATGCCGGCCACGCCGGGGAGCAAATCAAGCCTTCACCCGTTGCGCGAAGATACGGAAGGGCTTCTACCGCTGGCATCTTTGTTGAAAGGTTGATCGTTCATGCCATTCCGGCGTCACAGTCATCGGAAGTTAAAACGGATTTGGCTTTGTGGGTTCGTATGGGGATTCCGTGGAGGGCGCCTCCTCGATTTTGGGCACGCTGATCCGCTGCCGGTCGTCCACGGAGAAGAGCATATAGTCACTGAAGCTGTGCCGCCGATGAGTGCGCCGCCCTTTCAAGTCGTAGAAGACTTCCGCCGTGTGCGGAAGCCACATATCCACGTTGCGCTTGCGGAAATGCACGGCGGTGTATTCGATGGCCGTGTGGTCCGCGACCAAACGAATCTCCGGCAGCGGCGCGACAAGATCGGTTTCGAGGCGCACGATCTGGAACGTGTCCGCCGCGATCCAGGCGCGCCCTTTAAGGGCGACAGGGTGGGATGGGCCGGATTCGCCGAACCGATAGCCGCGATCCTTACTGGGCTTGTCACGCCGCTGGCGGAAATGAACTTGCCAGGCCAGCCCCCCGTTCCAACGAGCCAACCCTTCGCACGTCATATCGTAATTCACGGCACTATAGGGATGAAAGATCAGCACGAGTGAGGGCAGCCCCAGAGTGGCCGTTCCACCCGGGAATCTCTCGTAGGAAAGACCCCCGTCGCGGTATTCGTATACGGCCAGAATGCCCGGGCGAACCTCCTGAATGGAGACAACGTAATCAAACTTGCGTTTTTCCGGAGAGGCAGGAAATCCCCAGGCATTCACCGATTCGTGGAAGAAGGACTCCGTCGCCGTGAAGCGATCCACATTGAGAATGAACTCCTGCACGCGCTTTCCGGCGTTCTGAACGACTTCGTTCAGCGGGCAGGGGACTCCGGACTCGACGGGTGGCACTTTCTCGTCTACATCCGGGGGGAGCCAGTTGGAGGGCAGGGGGAGCGCAACTGCAGTCGAGGGAGTAACCGCCGTGGTGGTTACGGAAACCGCGGGGGCTGCGCGAGCAGAAGAAGGAGGACTAACAGGGACGGCCGGGGGAGGACGAAGGGAGTCCAATTGCTTTTGCGCGGCAGTATTCGCTGGATATTCTCGAAGATAAGATTCCAGAATTTGGATGGCGCGGTCGGCCTTCCCTTGCGCCGCGAGCGCTCGCGCCAGCGTGGGCAGGACTTCAGCGGCGCGGTCGTGGCCGAGCTCTGTGGCGCGTTCCGCCTCGCGGACCGCCTCCTCCGACGAGCCCAGGTACAAATCGGCATCGGCGAGGAGCGCGTGGGCGCGCCACGAATTCGGCTCGATCTCCAGGGCTTTCTTGAGATGGGGAATTGCATCCGTGGGCTTGTTTTCGCGCAACAACGCCTCGCTGAGGGAAACCTGGGCAAGCAAATGCTGCGGGTAGAAGGCGATGGCCTTCTCCCAATAGGATTTGGCCTGTTGCCAGTTATTCACCCGCGATGAATACACGCCGAAGAGAAAATTCACATCGGGATGAGACGGTGCGAGACGATACACCGCATCCAGGTGCGTACGCGCCTCCGCGAGCCTTCCCGCACGGAGCGCTTCGACTGCCTTCCCGAGCTCTTTCTGGGCTTTGGGGGCGAGTACCGGAGGCCCGGGCGCAACTGTTGCTGCTCCGCCACCCGCAGATTCAGGCTGCAAGGTAACGAAAACTGTTTCTCTTCCCTCAGTTCCAATAACGTCAACGTCCTCGACCGCCTTCTCATAGCCAGCTGCAACCACTTGAACAATATATCGGCCTGACGCGACATTATCGAAGGATGCCTGGCCGGCCTGGGCCAACATCTGCTGCCAATACTGGTCCGTTATCCGGGTCACTGAGACAAGCGCCAACTGACTGACCGGCCTCCCGTTCACATCCAGGACATGCACAATCAGGCGCACCGGGTGCGCGGCTACGCTGCCTATCGGCCTCCCAGCAGAAGATTGCACTGGGGGGGCTTGCGCCAAACCTGAGGGGGGCAACAAAAGACAGCCAGCGCCGATTAGAGTCGTCGCGAGGGACGTATGGACACGGAACACCATATACAACCCCTACTGCGGAAGGGAAACCTCGACCTGCGCAGTATCATACACCGACGCCAGCGAAACGCGTCAGGAGATCCTTCTTAGAACTATCATCTCAAACCGCCACTAGTTGTGCGATGGATGCTGAGTGGGCACGTGCGACAAATACTGTGGCGGTCGGAATTCAATCGTGACGTCCTGTTGAGCTTGGACAGGCCTTTTGTTCAAGAGAGTGGGCTTGTAACGCCACAGGCGAATGGCGCTCATTGCGGCAGGAAGAAGGGAGGTCGAGCCGCTCACGAGCTTTATATCCTGCACTTGGCCGAGCATTCCGATGGTGGCGCGCACCTTTACCGTCTCCGACGATCCATGTCGATCCCCCGGCCTTGGATAACGAGGCCAGACGAAAGAGACGAGCTCACCAGCTTGCAATCGAGCGGGTTTATGAGTCACTGCAGATCCGGGCTCAGGAGCAACAAGAACAGAAAGTTGCGAGGTCATAGCGAACGAAGAGGAGGCGGCAATCGGTTTTTCCGGCAAAGTCAGCCTGAACGGTTTGCTGCCATCGCCTGGGCCAGTGACAAGGATTGCGGAAGGCCATGACAGGTGCGGCGTTGCACGCGTCCCAAGCGTTAGCCTCCGTGAGGCGGGGTTTCTCGGTACGCTACTTATCGGGCCGACTGCCTTGGGTAAATGTATGGGTTTGGGACTTGTGCGTGGCGGAGCGTTTCGTGCGATTAGCCCGGCCGAGCCATTGCGCTCAGGACTGGCTTCGGGATTATCGGAATCAGTGAGGGATCTGGTCGTTATTGTTGAAGATGGTACGATCGGCCTCAGGCTCTCAACTGAATTTTCCGGTCGTGTATTGAGGGATTGAGCGGACGGGCTTTCTGAGCGCGATTCTTCCGTCGCCGTCGCTGGCGGATTTACTGCAGGCGTATTGAAGGTATTTGCCGCCGATGGAGTGGAAGTTCGCGAAGTCGTTTCGCCTGGGCGATTAGACGGTGCCGGTGACGTGGCATCAACAGCCAATATTGATTTCTGGGCGTCCCGGAGGCGTTTTCCCAGCGGGCCGCGTTCCACTGTGAGTCCAACGGCAAGACTGATCACCGCGAACAAAAACGCAACTGCGGCGACCTGAAATCCGGATGTTTCAAGAACATATAGGCGTGAGTCCGAGTTCTCGATGCGATCCGCTGGCGACTCAACTTTGCCTGTTCGAACTTGCGGCGCAAAACCGGCGATCGGAGCGCGGTGGTGCACTTTTTCCTGGAGAACTTCGACAAGCGATGCCGGGTTCGCATCCAGAATCTCAGACGTCACGATCTTAGGTGCTTGAGAGGCGGTGTGCGCAATCTGTTCGGGCGAAGAGGGTTGGTCTTGCTCAGGCAAAACACTTCCAATCGGCTCTTCTGGGAAGTTTTCAAGAGTTGCGTGGATGAGGCTGTCAACAGGCGCCGGCGTTAATCCCTCAAATTCCGGGGCTGGCTTTTCGGACGCGATCCAATTTGAAATTTGATTGCGGGCTTCGGCGGTGAGATCAACAAATCGGATGCCCGCGTGTTTTTTTGATTCCGCTAACCACACAATCTGCGCGGAGATTTCGATGCTTTGCCTGGAGCTGGGCGATTGAAAGCGAATGCGTGGGAGGCAGTCACCTACTACAAGGAGGCCAGCTGCAGCAACGGCCATGCCCGTCTCACTTATATTGAGGACAACGCCGCTATTGGTATCGCCGAGCTCGACGTATGCGTGGGAAGCAGGAGTGGTGCGCGCCTGAAGGCGGCGGTCGCGCGTAGGACGAATCGCCGCAACCGGCACCTGGCGTTCGGCTTCGAGTGCGGCTGGTTCCGCTTTTGCCTGCGCGACCGCTTCCTGCTCCGCCTTATTCCGCTGCGCGATTTCAATGAGTGTTGCTAGCCTGCCGCCCGCCTTCGAAAGTGCGTCAAAGACGAACGCAACATTTTTCGGGTTGAACTGAAGCTGCCGAGCAGTAAGAGACAGTCGGATGCTGTCGTAGATCTCATCTTGCTGGCTTTCGGAAAGATAGTCCTGCAGTTCAGAATAGAATGCGCCGTTCGTGCAATTCTCTTTCCACTCAAGAATGGCCTGGAGGCGGCGATTGGCGTCCTTCGCCAATTCTTGTTCTTGCTGTTCTGCTGCGACAACCTCGGTGAACACTTCTTCTTGACCATGGGGTAATGCCATGGTTATTTCTGTCAATCCGCCACGCAGTTCCTGAACCTTGTTGGACGGGAAAGATGTTTTACGACAGACCCACTCTCCGCGTGTCTTGTCGAAATGAATCGTGGCACGATACTCATCTGTTTCATACTTGAATACCGGCAACGGCTTGAGAGGTGGCCACGTACCGGCCAGGATTAATTTCATCTCGGCCTGTTGCACTTGAGACATGAGTCCAGCGATGTTGGCCTTAGCTGGTTGGTGTTTATTCAATTTCATGTTTGGGCCCGAAGAGTTCTACCCGTCAAATGATTTTGCTGGCGTGCGACCAGCAAACTTCAAGAAGCGGTCATGGCGAAGGGGATTTGAACGACGAATGTTTCGAAGGACAACAAGCGCGCTGAAATATTCTTGCAGATTCGACATGTCCCCACCTCCACCGCTTTGTGCGGTGAGCCCCGTCGGCTTGCTCCCCTTGCTGTCCCTCGTCGACTGTCGTAGCTTTCCTGAGTTTGCCGCCTTAAACCCCGTCCGGCGGGATTAGTTGCTTGCCTCGGTTCGACGAGACCTCATTCCGGCCATTTTCTGAGTCAAGTCAGCGAGGCTTGCTCAGATGGCGTGCGTCTTGCCCTCGCTGCCCCAGGCGATGAGTCCAGACGCAAACGCTTTCGAGGCGTGCTCCTGTCGCCTGCAAACTCTTCCTTTTGAGCCACATGCATGAGAATCGCAATAGGGCTGCCCGCTACATGCGTGATTAACGCTGTCGGCTCAACCAGGACATTTGAGGTCCTGGTACGTCTGATGTCCGGCACCGCGAGTTATCAGCAGTTCGAGGTTCTGCGGAGTGTTATGCCTCCGTGAAAAGGGGGGCGGAGGGATTCTGCATTACATTTCGCTCTTGCGGAAACGGTCAATCAAGTGAGCGCATGCGCGGACGGTC
>DATNLB010000354.1:0-2724 GCA_035603095.1 Candidatus Acidiferrales bacterium | reverse complement strand
TGGAACGACGGGCGCCCCGCTTGGGACTTCCAGGTCCGATAGAGCACCACCACCGATAGAATCGCGGGCCACTCCGCTTCCTCTTTTTATAATGCTGCAGTTTTGTTGTGCTGGTGTTGAGTACGTGGGCGTCCTCCGTATTTTCCGAGGAAGCATGCACCGGCGCTTCGTGGTATTAGTGCGAAAGTCGTATGCCCGCCTCTCACTCGTGGCCGCCCTGAACCTAGGCAGCACCTCGGAATCGGCGGTCATGCTTACGAGGAATTGTTCCACCCTCTGCGGTTCAATAGCATCATGAGAGATTACTGATTTCGCGAGGGATTTTATGATCACGACTCCGTTGTTTATGGAACTTGAGGGTCTTCGCCACCGATGGGGATGGTTTCTGGTATTGGGAATCCTGATGCTCCTTCTGGGAACGATCGCGCTCATCATCGCACCCGCCGCGACTCTCGGGACGGTGCTCGTACTGGGCTGGCTCATCGTGCTAAGCGGTGTGATAGAAGCGATCCACGCGTTTCGCATGCGCAAGTGGGGAGGAATCTTCCTTCACCTGACGGCCGGCATCCTGGGGATTTTCATCGGACTGATGATCGTCACACACCCGGTGGCCGGCGCACTCGGATGGACACTACTTTTTGCTTCATTCTTCACCGTAATCGGAATCTTCCGAGTGATTGCTGCCATCCGGCTGAAGTTTCCAAATTGGGGGTGGGCAGTATTCGACGGCGCGGTCACGCTGCTGCTTGGTATGTTGCTTTGGGTGCAGTGGCCGTGGTCCGGCCTCTGGTTCATGGGCGTTGCCGTGGGGATTTCCTTAATTTTCCGCGGCTGGTCCTATGTAATGTTGGCCTTCGCCATTCATAGTTTGCCGGTACCCTCTCACTCTCAACTCAGACAGGCAGCGTAAAGAGTCTGCTGGAAGGCCCAGACCAAGCGGGAACTCGGTCTGGGCCTTTTCTCTTAAGTACGATGGTGACATATCAGGTGGCGTTTACCGGAGCGTATACGACCGCAGCAATCCCTTCATACTCGGTTAAGAGCTCCCCATGATAGCTGACAATGGTGACCTCGACCGCGTGAAGCCGCGCTATCTCGATCATCTCGTCGACCAGGTTCTCGACAGAAACCAGTTTCTTTCCGCAGAAAGGACAGTCGGTGGGCTCAAGGGAAAGATAGTGATGTTCCTTGCAGATGAAACCTTGGTGGTGAAAACCCACACTAACGATCAACTTGCGGACAAGGAACAGGTTGCAGGCTTTGACAACGCTTCCGAGGCTGCGTGCAATCTCAGCGGGATTGTGTTCTTTCAGGTCCGCAATCGCTTTGATCTCCCGATCGGCTTGGTGGTCGCGAAGCGCGTTTTCGATCAGGCTCTTCCGGTCGCGAGGATCCGCATCAGGTGAGCCATAGATGCGGCCGATAATCTGTGCCTTGACAGTCGCGTGAAGGAACTCCTCCAGCAGGTGCATGACTCGCTCCTCGCCCATTAGAACCAGGACGTCAAAGGACGAATCGTTGTAAAGGTGATATGCCTTTTGGGCAGTCGCCTTCAAATGTCGCTCGAGGTGCGTCAGGCGATGCCGCTGCGCGCGACCAGGAATCGAATCGTCCACGCGATCCGAGGGCACAAAGGACTGGATCCTGTCTTGTTCCTGGCGCTGTCCAAAGTGGTAAATCTGAAACCGGCTTTCCTGCTTCTCGATTTCGAGGAAGAGGACTCGCTCATTCTCCTCCAGAATCATCTCCAGCGGAACAATGTAGGGGTCGGGATCAATCGTTAACCTGTCCGTCGCGTGAACCGGGAGTTGAATGACACGGTTTAGTTCCCCTGCAGACTTGAAAATGATAAGCGTGTGGGAATCGTGCGGAACATAATATTGCGCGAGAAGTACTTCAATTTCCTTCAAATCGTGCGTGAGCATTTCCTTTTGTGCTTTGGGAATTGCTTCGATCAAGTCTTTCCGTCGCTCTAGTTCGCGAGTCTGTAGCGAGTGAAAGGCCCTTGCCAGAGCTTTTTGTATGGGCGCTACTTTGTCGGGACCCAGCTGCAGATAAAGACTCACCACAAGATTCTGATATTCCGCCTTGAGAAGGCCCTTGATCTCTTCTTTCGAGATTACGGCAGGCGCGTCGAGCCCCCTCAGCAGCCTGGGTGGCCGCTCAGCCCGCTCTTCGTGCCTCCTTTTCCTTAGCTCGCGCAGAGTCGCGATTTGTTTCTCGCGGTCTTGGAGCGCCTGCTGGTCGCTCATATCTGCGCCACCTCTTAGCGCCTCGATCGGGGACCCGGGTATGGGAGTACACAGAATTAGGTCGACGAGTCCCAGCCATCGTCCGCCGAAACCGGCGCGATCATGAGCACTACTTTTTGGCCAAGTCTCCAGCCCTGCTTGTTGGGAATGCGGATCTCGGCGTACAACGGCTCCGCGCCCTCCACAGACACGGTCACCTGCTCCTGGCTGTCGCTGCTATAGACGGGCTGACAGATGTCGCTGACGTTGCCGATGAGTCTTAGGCTGGCGGCACTCATAACACACCTCCAACTTCCTTTCTTTCCATTCGCAGTTGAGAAGCTTTGAGTTGCTCTTAACAACTGCGTGTTAGTGGCGGTTGACCTTGAGCCCGAATTCTGGCCGAAGGACAGAGGTCTCAGCTCCAGGAAAAGCTCATCGTATTCAATGCCCAATCACCACACAATCGCACATGAGCATCATTTGACTTTCA
>DATNLB010000771.1:0-3303 GCA_035603095.1 Candidatus Acidiferrales bacterium | reverse complement strand
GAAAGGCGGCTCCTGCCAGCATGATTCTGCCGGGCTTACCGCGTAATAAAGTGGCCTGATCCATATCGCCTCGACGATACTCTGAAGGAATCCAAAGACCAACAATTTATCTGGAGTGTTGGACTTCCGATCCGGCGATTAGGTTGCATCCCCTCGATTTCACTTACCGCTTATAATTGGACGGCCGAATTCTGCTAGGGGAAACGCCTGGATTGGTCTCTGGTTGACCGGGCCGGGCTCTTGTACCAGCTCTAGCGTGAGTCTTCGGCGGCGATGGGGTCGACCTATCTGCAACGCCTATAGGGAACTATCTTGCAATATGGTTAGAAAATAAAGCAGAAAAATGAGGCCAAAGCGTCATAGGAAAAAATGAAAAGAAATGGTGCAAAAGTGAGCGGCGATCGCAAAGTCTATCGTTCAGCGGCGTGGTTCGGCAGGCGCGATAAGGACGGTTTTATCCACCGCAGCTGGATGAAGAATCAAGGCCTGCCCGATGACGTGTTTGATGGACGGCCGGTGATCGGGATTTGCAATACCTGGTCGGAACTCACCCCCTGCAACGCTCACCTCCGGGACTTGGCCGAGCGCGTGAAACGCGGGGTATGGGAAGCAGGTGGCCTGCCGCTCGAGTTCCCTGTCATGTCCACCGGCGAAACCAACATGCGCCCGACGGCGATGCTGTACCGAAATTTGGTCAGCATGGACGTCGAGGAATCGCTTCGTGCCAATCCAATAGACGGTGTCGTCCTGCTTTGTGGCTGTGACAAGACCACTCCCGCTCTGGTGATGGGCGCCGCGAGTTGCGACTTGCCAACGCTGGTCGTCTCTGGCGGTCCGATGCTCAACGGCAAGTATCGCGGACAAGATATCGGTTCTGGAACCGCTGTCTGGCGCTTCAGCGAAGAACTTAAAACGGGAAGTATGACGGAGCAAGAATTCTTCCAGGCGGAGTCTTGTATGTCGCGCTCCGCGGGACATTGCATGACCATGGGTACAGCATCGACGATGGCCGCCATGGTGGAAGCACTGGGCCTCGGCTTGCCTCACAACGCGGCTATTCCTGCGGTGGATTCCCGGCGCGGAGTTCTCGCCCAGGTTGCCGGCCGGCGGATCGTCGAAATGGTGCGGGAGGATCTGCCCATTTCGCGAATCCTTGTTCGTGAAGCTTTTGAGAATGCCATTCGCGTCAACGGAGCTCTTGGTGGTTCGACCAATGCGGTGATCCACCTTCTGGCCATCGCGGGCCGAATTGGCATATCGCTCAAGCTCGAAGACTGGGATGGTCTGGGACGAAACGTCCCGACGTTAGTGAATCTCATGCCCTCCGGGAAATTCCTGATGGAAGATTTCTACTACGCGGGAGGCTTGCCGGCAGTTCTTCGTATGCTGGGGACTCAAGGGCTGCTGCATCGTGACGCATTGACGGTCAACGGCCGGACGATTTGGGAGAATTGTCAGGACGCACCGAATTGGAATGAAGAGGTCATCCGGCCTTTTGATAAGCCCTTGGTCGAACACGGTGGTATCGCGGTGCTGCGCGGAAATCTGGCGCCTGATGGCGCCGTGCTCAAGCCCTCAGCAGCATCTCCCGAGCTCATGAATCATCGTGGCCGCGCGGTCGTGTTCGAAACGATCGAGCACTACAAGGAGCGCATCAATGATCCGCATCTCGACATTGATGAAAACTGCGTTCTGGTGCTCAAGAATTCCGGCCCGAAGGGTTATCCCGGCATGGCCGAAGTCGGTAACATGGAGCTCCCCGCGAAACTTCTCCAGCGCGGCGTGAAGGATATGGTTCGCATCTCCGACGCCAGGATGAGCGGAACCGCCTACGGCACGGTCGTTTTGCACGTCTGCCCGGAAGCCGCAGTTGGAGGACCGTTGGCGCTGGTCAAGGATGGCGACATGATTCGTCTAAACGTGGAAGCACGGACCCTGCACCTTGAGGTGGGGGACGAGGAACTCAAGCGGCGCCGAGCGGAATGGAAACCACCCGTGCTCGAAATGAAGGGCGGTTATCAGCAGCTATACGTCGACCATGTACTGCAGGCCAACCTGGGGGCTGATCTGGATTTCCTGGTGGGATGCCGGGGCACCAAGGTCACCAGAGAATCCCACTAAGCTGTGACGGAGGGATATGAACCGAATTGATCTGGCCGGACGCCGCGCGGTCATCACTGGTGGTGCGCAAGGAATTGGACGCGCCATCGCCGAGCGGTTCCTGGAGTCTGGCGCCTCGGTTTCCGTGTGGGACCGAAATCAGGCAGCAACGGACGCCACCGTCCAAGAGCTCTCTGGGCACGGCTCAATTCACGGGCTGGTTGTGGAGGTAACCGACGCTCAACGTGTTGGCGAGGCCGCGGCGGAAACCGCCAAGGAATTGGGGGGCATCGACATTCTCGTTGCCAATGCCGGTATCACCGGGCCGAACACGGAGTGCTGGAACTACCCTCCGGACGCGTGGCGTCAAGTCATCGACATCAATCTAACCGGCATATTCCTTTGCTGCCGAGCCGTCGTACCGCACATGATCCGACAGAAATACGGCCGGATAGTGAATGTGGCTTCGATCGCGGGTAAGGAGGGAAATCCGAATGCCTCGGCGTATAGCGCCGCCAAGGCCGGCGTGATCGCGCTGACGAAGTCCCTTGGAAAGGAGCTTGCAAAATTTGACATCGGCGTGAACTGCGTCACACCCGCCGCTGCTCGCACCGGGCTCTTCGAGCAAATGACGGAATCACACATTCGCTACATGCTGTCGAAGATTCCCCGGGAAAGGTTTGTGGAGGTGGGCGAAATCGCCTCCATGGTCGCGTGGCTCGTCTCGGCCGAAAACTCGTTCACGACCGGCGCGGTCTTTGACATCAGCGGGGGGCGCGCAACGTATTGAGCCTCGGACTTTCCGTAAGTCTTTAGTCTTGGTGATTGCGAGTGGATCGTTTGCGTCGCAGGAATCTTTTGGAGGACCAGTGACACTGGCTGATTATCAGAACGGCGCTACCACAACCATGATTTTCAGCGTGACCCGCGGGCCGGGATTGGCCATCTCTCGATCGGACGGCAGCTCCGCATGAAAGAAAAAGAACGGTTCGCTAAATATCCAAGTTTACGCGAGCGCGTAGTCCTCGTAACCGGAGGGGCGACGGGGATTGGCGCCGCTGTTGTCGAAGAGTTCGCACTTCAGGGTTCCCGCGTAGCGTTTCTCGACATAGACATGAACGCCTCATCGCGATTGATTGCGGACCTTTCTGCCCGATGCTCGCACATACCGGTTTTCCTCGCTTGTGACTTGACCGATATCGC
>DATNLB010000166.1:0-10344 GCA_035603095.1 Candidatus Acidiferrales bacterium | reverse complement strand
CGGCGGAATCGAAATGGTCGCGCATGCGGCGCTTCCGACACGTTACGGGCGCTTCACGATTTATGGTTTCAGCGGCCGCGGGCCGCAAGAGGAAGCGGTCGCGCTGGTTCGCGGCAAACTGAACGGAAAGACCGTTCCCTTGGTGCGCGTCCATTCGCAGTGCCTGACGGGCGACGTTCTCGCTTCACTTCGTTGCGACTGCCGCGCGCAGCTTGAATTGTCGCTGAAAAAAATCGGCCAGGCGGCCTCGGGAATTCTGCTCTATCTGCCGCAGGAAGGCCGCGGCATCGGCTTGATGAACAAACTGCGGGCCTACGAACTGCAGGACGGCGGCATGGACACGGTGGAAGCAAATGAAACCCTGGGCTTCGCGGCCGATGCGCGCGATTACGAATTTTCCGCGCAAATTCTAAAAAAACTTGGCGCAACGAAAATTCGTTTGCTTTCCAACAATCCGGAAAAAGTTCGCCAGCTTGAAAGCTCCGGCATTCGCGTCGTCGAGCGCGTGCCGTGCCAGCCGCGCGTTTCAAAAATATCCCGCGCCTACCTCAAGACGAAAAAGCGCAAAATGGGGCACCTGCTGGAAGGAGTCTGAATCCGGAAGATAAGTTTCTAACCGCCGCCGACAAATTGCACGATCTCGTAGCGGTCTCCGGCTTCGACTGTCGTTTCAGCCCATTTCGGCCGCGGCAAAATTTCCAAGTTGCGTTCGATGGCCACGCGCCCCCCATCCAGCCCCAACTCGCGAAGCAAGTCCGTCACGGTGGCCCCGGGCTTCGCCGTGCGCTCTTCTCCATTGACCGCAATTGAAATTGTTGTCTGCATACGTTATCCATTAACTCGCCGAAGGCACGCGCGGCTTGGTGCGCAACTGAAAACGCAATTGCCCTCTGGCATTTCCATGCAACGCTTCGATGAGCAGCGCCGGGTCGGCGCCGACCAGCCGCGGCATATCGAATTCGAACTGGGCATGTCCGAATGGTCCGGTTTCCGAAGAATACTCTGAAAGTTCCGTCGCGCCATCCACCCGCGCGGTAACTCTGGCGCCTTCGACAGCCTGGTTGGTCTGATTTCGAACGGCGACCTGCAGCAAGGCGCGTTTGCCGGAGAGCCAGGTCTTGGCGTTGATCAATTCCAGCGAGAGAACCTTGTGGACTGACGCGGAATCCGGCGCTGCCGCCTGTGCAGAATCCTTTTCATCATGTGGCAGCGCAACATGGAGCGCGCCCGTTCGAAGCTCCTCGACGACAGCGCGATGCTGTTCATCGAGACGTTGCTTCAGCGTTCGTTCACTGTCCGCGTTCAAGGGAAGCAGGTCGAAGTAATTGTTCGTTCGCCGGTGCAGTACGCGTCCACGGAAATAGACGGTGGTATCGATGAGCGCGTTCGTAGTGCCGCGATCTTCCGTTTGGACATGAAACGTCGTGTCGCCTGCTTTCACGTTCGAATTGTGACCGAAGAGCATTCGTGTATTCACCCCGGCCTGCGCGGGGATTAAGCTAGCTCCGCTGGAGGCTTTCGGCCGCATTTGACCGACTGGCTGCTGAATCGTTATTATAGCAATTCGCCCATGAGTGGTTCTGGCTTACATACTTACGCTCCGCTTCTCTTACACCTGCTGATCGCCGCGGCGCTTGCCGGTGCGATGACGGCTGTTTCCGTTCTGGTAGGGTGGCGGCGGCCGAGCCGGGCCAAGCAGCAGCCGTACGAGTGCGGCATGGAACCGATCGGGGACGCGCGCGAACCGTTTTCGGTTAAGTTCTACCTCGTAGCAATGGTTTTCATTCTATTCGACGTCGAAGCCATCTTCCTATATCCCTGGGCCTACATCTTTCGCAGTTTGCGGTGGTATGGGTTCGCAGAAATGATGATGTACATCGCCATCCTGCTGGTCGGCTATCTGTATCTCTGGAAAAAAGGCGCGCTGGACTGGCACAAATAGCCGGCGCATGTGGGATTCGAAATCGTGACGGAGTCTTCCAGCCAAAACTCTAATGTTGTAGCCGAATGCCTGCGTTCGTGGAACCCGAAAGCGGTCGCGGAAGTGATTGAATTTCGGGGCGAAACCACGATCGTGGTGCCGCGAGAACTCCTCCGAGCCACGGCAGAACGCTGCCGCGGGGATGCCAAGCTACAGTACAACCTCCTGACCGACGCCACTTGCGTGGACCGCACTCCGGCTGAGCCGCGATTCGAATTGAACTATCACCTGGTTTCCATCCCGCGACGTGAAAAAGTGCGGTTGCGCGTGTGGCTCGGCGGTAACGATCCGGTTGTGGATTCTTTGGTTGCGGTCTGGCCGGGCGCCAATTGGCTGGAGCGGGAAATTTATGATCTCTTCGGCATTCGTTTTTTGGGCCATCCGGATTTGCGGCGCATCTTACTTCCAGATGATTGGGAAGGCCATCCCTTGCGGAGGGATTATCCCGTAGAGGGCTATCGAGACGTGCCGAACACCGGAGAACTGTTCAGGAAGAGCAGCACGCCATGACGACCGTTGAAACCGCAGTCGGAACAGCAAAGACAATGGTCCTTAATATGGGACCGCAGCACCCGTCGACGCACGGCGTGTTGCGCATTTTGCTGGAGCTGGACGGCGAAACGGTGGTGAAGGCGGTTCCGGATCTCGGTTACCTACACACGGGAATCGAAAAGTCCTGCGAAGATAAGACTTACTCTCAAGCAATCACGCTGACGGACCGGATGGATTACCTGAATCCGCTGGGGAACAACCTGGTGTACTGCCTGGCGGTGGAAAAACTGCTGGGGCTGGAAATTCCCAAACGCGCGCAATACATCCGGGTGATGATGGTCGAGCTGCAGCGCATTTCTTCGCATCTGGTGTGGCTCGGCACGCATGCGATCGACCTGGGGGCGATGACCGTTTTTCTCTACTGCTTCCGGGAGCGGGAAGAGATATTGAAGATATTCGAATTGTTCTCCGGGCAGCGGATGATGACCAGTTACATTCGAATCGGGGGCCTCGCGCTGGATCCTCCTGCCGGCTGGCGCCAGCCCGTTGAACGCTTCCTGAAGATGATGCCCAGCCGCGTGGACGAATACGAAACGCTGCTGACGGAAAACCGCATCTGGATCGGGCGCACGAAGGGCGTCGGGTACATTTCCGCGGAAGACGCCATTGCGCTGAGCATGACCGGGCCGACGCTGCGCGCCGCCGGTGTGGCGTACGACAATCGCAAGGCCTTTCCGTACTCCAGTTACGAGGAATTCAAATTTGACGTGCCGACGCGGACGGAATCGGATTGCTACGCGCGGTACCTGGTGCGCGTAGCGGAGATGCGCGAAAGCCTGAAGATCATCCGCCAGGCGTTCGACAAGATCAAAGATGAAGGCCCGATCAAGGCGGACGCGCCGGGGATCATCCCGCCGCAGCGCGAGAAGATGAAGACGGAGATGGAGGCGCTGATCTATCACTTCAAAATTTTCACGGAAGGATTTTCGCCTGCTCCGGGCGAGGTATTTGTTACCGTTGAATCGCCGCGCGGAGAGCTGGGCTGTTTCATCGCCAGCGACGGTTCGCCGAAGCCCCTCCGCGTGCATTTCCGTGGCCCTTCGTATATCAATTTGCAGGCGCTTCCGAAGCTAATTGAAGGACAGTTGATTTCGGACGTGATTGCGTGCATCGGAACTATTGATATCGTTCTCGGAGAAGTCGACAGGTAATCATGGAACTCTCCCCAACACTTTCCGCAAAGTTTGAAAAGTTGCAGAACAGCTACCCGGTTAAGCGCAGCGCGCTGATCCCCATGCTGATGTACGCGCAGGACGAGTACGGTTGCGTCAGCGATGAAATGATCGCGGAGATCGGGCGGCGGCTGGACCTCAACAACGTGCAGGTCGAAGAGACGCTGGCGTATTACTCGATGCTCCGCCGAAAACCGATGGGCAAGCACCACGTACAGATTTGCACGAACGTGGCGTGCATGCTGAAGGGCGGGTACACGCTGCTGGACCGCGCGAAGAAGCGGCTGGAGATTGGGCACAAGGAAACGACGAACGACGGCGTTTTCTCCCTCGAGGAAGTGGAATGCATCGGCGCCTGCACGGGCGCGCCTGCCATGCAGGTCAACTACGACTTCTACGAAAACCTTACGCTGCTCAAGTTCGATCGCATCATCGAGGATCTGGATGCGGGCAGACACCCCACGCCGGAGCCGGTGATTTCCGGCGCGCTCCACGAACGTCATCCGGCCGAAACACCGCTGATCAGCCGGCGATGGGGCATGAAAGACTCTCACAAGATTGACGTTTACCTGATGCAGGGCGGCTACCAAGCGCTGGAAAAAGCGCTGAAGGAGATGACTCCCGAGGGCGTCATCGAGGAAGTGAAGAGGTCGAATCTGCGCGGACGCGGCGGCGCGGGCTTCCCAACGGGAATGAAGTGGTCGTTCGTGCCGAAGGATTCGCTGAAACCGAAGTACGTGATTTGCAACGCGGATGAATCCGAACCGGGCACCTGCAAGGACCGGCCGCTGATGGAGATGGACCCGCACCAGCTCATCGAAGGCATGGTGATCGCGGGGCGCGCCATCCATTCACACCAAGGCTTCATTTATATTCGCGGCGAATACCGGTACGTGCTGGATATCTTGGATGCGGCGATTGACGAAGCCTATGCGCGCGGTTACCTGGGGAAGAATATTCTCGGATCGGGATTTGATTTCGACCTCCTGGCGCACACCGGTGCGGGCGCTTATGAATGCGGCGAAGAGTCCGCACTGATGGAGTCGCTGGAAGGCAAGCGCGGGTATCCGCGGATCAAACCGCCCTTCCCGGCGGTAGTGGGATTGTATGGATGCCCGACGATCATCAATAACGTAGAGACGCTGAGTGCGGTGCCGTCGATCATCAAGGAGGGTGGCGACGCGTACGCGAATCGC
This sequence comes from Candidatus Acidiferrales bacterium, assembly GCA_035603095.1. Classification (GTDB taxonomy): domain Bacteria; phylum Acidobacteriota; class Terriglobia; order Acidiferrales; family UBA7541; genus Acidiferrum. Next base: position 5,443 of record DATNLB010000166.1, on the reverse strand, counting down.
GGCACGCCGAAAAATGGCGGCACGCGCATGCTGTGCATCGCGGGACACATCAACAAGCCGGGGATTTACGAAGTGCCTCTGGGCATGAACATGAAAAAGTTTATCTCCGAGGTGGCAGGCGGAATTCCTGGAGGAAAGAAGCTGAAGGCGGTGATTCCCGGAGGGAGCTCCTGCCCGCTGATGACCGCCGACGAGATCGATATTCCGATGGACTACGATTCGGTAGCGAAAGCGGGCTCGATGCTGGGTTCCGGCGGCATGGTGATCATGGATGAAGACACCTGCATGGTGGACATGGCACGCCGGATCATGCACTTCTACGCGCACGAATCCTGCGGTTGGTGTATCCCTTGCCGTGAAGGAACGTCCTGGCTGCGCAAAACGCTGGAGCGGTTTCATGCCGGGATGGGCCGTCCGGAAGACATCGACTTGATCGCGGACCTGGCAAAAAACATGCTGGGCCGGACGTTCTGCCCGCTGGGAGACGCAGCGGCGATGCCAACGATCAGTATCATGAAGAAGTGGCGCGGCGAGTTTGAGGAACATTTGAAGGGACGTTGCGCGTACCAATCCGCGGAAGCGCTAGTTGGATTGCGATAGGAATCCATGGCCGAACAGAAACTGATCAAGCTGAAAATTAACGAACGCGAAATGCAAGTGCCGCAGGGCACGCTGGTGATTGAGGCGACGCGGCGCATCGGGACGGAGGTTCCGTCTTTCTGTTACTACCCCGGACTGTCGCTGCAGGCGGCATGCCGCATGTGCATGGTGGAAGTGGAAAAAGCGCCGAAGCTGCAGACGGCGTGCACGCTGGTGGCGACGGAAGGCATGATCGTTCGAACGGATACCGAACAGGTGCGGCAGGCGCGCAAGTACATGCTGGAATTCCTGCTGACGAATCATCCGCTGGATTGCCCGGTGTGCGACAAGGGCGGCGAGTGCGAATTGCAGGACATGGTGTTCCGCTACGGCGCGGATTCGAGCCGCTTCGTGGAAGAAAAGATTCACCGGCCGGAAGAGAAATGGTCGGAACTGGTTTATTACGATGCGCCGCGCTGCATTCTGTGCTTCCGGTGCGTGCGGGTGTGCGATGAAGGGATGGACGTGAAGGCGCTGGGCGTGGGAATGCGGGGTGCGAACAGCGTGATCATTCCGAATCGCGAGGATCACCTGGAGTGCGAAGAGTGCGGTATGTGCATCGACATCTGCCCGGTGGGAGCGCTGACGAGCGGGACGTACCGGTATAAGACGAGGCCGTGGGAGATGAATTACGTTTCGACGGTGTGCACGCACTGTTCGAATGGCTGCAAGACCACTCTGAGCGTGCGCAACCACGAGATTCTGCGTTCGAACAACCGGGACCTGAGCGGGATCAACAAGGATTTTCTGTGCGTGAAGGGGCGATTCGGATTCGATTTCACGAAGCACGCGGAGCGCATCCGTCAACCCATGATTCGCAAGGGAGACAAACTTTTTCCTGTGTCTTGGGAAGAAGCCGCGTTGGCTGCGGCGACAAAGTTGAAAGCGGTCTACGACGCCAGCGGCAAGGATGCGATTGGCTTCATCGGTTCGAATCGCACTTCGAACGAAGAGAATTACCTGCTGCAGCGGATGGCGCGCGGGACTTTTGGGACGAACAACATCGATCACCACAGGACGGCGGATTACACGGGATTGATCACCGCGCTGGGCGAGTACGCAGCCGATTCCCTGCTCACCATGGAGCAGTTGTATCAGTCGAAGGCGGTCTTGCTGGTGGGGAATGATCCGACGAATCAGAACCCCCTGGTCGGATGGCAGATTCGCAGTGGCATCCGCCACTTTGGTACGAAGCTGTTCATCATTAATGCGAACGAGATCAAGCTGAAGCGCAAGGCCACGCAGTTTGTGAAAGTGGAAGCAGGCCGGGAGGCGGCTGCGCTGCGGTGGCTGGCGCATGAGGAAGGACAACTCTCTCCGGGGCTCGTCGAACAGCTGGTGCAATTGAAGGCCGGGCTCGAGGCGGAGAGCGACGTTGCGGTTGTTTTTGGCGCGGAAGTTTCCGGCGCAGCAATCGCGCAGCTTGTTGCTTTTGGTTCGAAGCTTCCGGGCAAGACGCGTTACATGGCGCTGGGCGATTACGCCAATTCGCGCGGGGCCGCGGATATGGGCGTGTTGCCAGACCGCTTGCCGGGTTATGCATACGTAGGGAATCCGCACGCACACGAATCTTTTGAGAATCTGTGGGGCTGCGGGCCGATTCCGACGAAACCGGGGCTGACGACGCCGCAAATGGTCGAAGCGGCGCAAGCCGGCAAGCTGAAGGCGCTGTACGTCGTTGGCGCGAATCCGCTGGCGCATTTCGGCACGCCTGGTTTGGGTCGCGGCACACTCGACCTGCTGATCGTGCAGGAGATGTTCCTGACGGAAACGGCGAAGGTGGCGGACATTGTTTTTCCCGCGGCTTCGGCGTACGAAAAAGACGGCACGGTCACAAACACTTCGGGCGAAATTCAAATGCTGCACAAGGGCGCGGAAGTGATGGGGCCGCGGAGCGACTTCGATCTGCTGAGAATCCTGTCGCATCAGCTGGAAAAGCTGGGGCTGGGGAAGGCGTTTCATTACAAGACGCCGGCTGCCGTGTTTGAAGAAATTCGCAAAGCGGTGAGCGGTTATAACGTGCAGCCGGCGGGGCTGCTGATTGGCGGCGCGGAACCGACGCGCGTGCAATTTGCAAGAAACGGCCACGCGCCGTACGACGTGCCGGTGGGATTGATTCGATCCGCGAAGGACACGCTCTTCACCAGCGGAACACTGGGGCGCTTCTGCACGATGATGGAATCCCTGCCGGAGGCCAAGGGCGCGCCGTGAATTCTTTCTTAAACGCAAATGCGGAGCTGATTATCACGCTCGTCAAGATCGGGTTGCTGCTGTTCATCGTTCTGACGGTGAATGCGTATCTGACGTGGTTCGAACGGAAAGTCGTGGCACACATTCAGTCGCGCTGGGGACCTCACCGCGTGGGCCCGCACGGATTGCTGCAGCCGCTGGCGGACGGCTTGAAATTCCTTTTCAAAGAGGACCCGACTCCGGCGGGCGTGGATAAATTTGTTTATTATCTTGCGCCGCTGCTGGCGCTGGCGCTGGCTCTCACTGCAATTGCGCTCATCCCGTTCGGCCCGGATCCGGTTCGCTTGTTCGGGCACGACATTTATCTGGGGATCGCGCCGCCCGATGTGAATATCGGGATACTGGCGCTCTTTGCGATCACGGCGATGGGCGTTTATGGCGTGGCACTCGCGGGATGGTCTTCGAACAGCAAGTATCCGCTGCTCGGCGGGCTGCGCAGCTCGGCGCAGATGATCAGTTATGAGCTGTCGCTGACGATGTCCGTGGTCGGCGTGCTGCTGTTGGCCGGCAGCTTTAATTTGAAAAAAATCATCGAGGCGCAGTCGCACCATCTGGAGTGGGGACTTTTTGGCTGGAACGTCTGGCCGCAGATACTGGGCTTCTTTTGTTTTTTCGTTGCGGCGGTCGCGGAAACGAACCGCGTGCCGTTCGATCTGCCCGAAGCCGAATCGGAGCTGGTCGCGGGCTTCCATACGGAATACTCCAGTTTCAAGTTCGCGATGTTCTTCATCGCGGAGTATACGAGCATGATCACGGTTTCATGCCTGTGCTCGATACTGTTTTTCGGTGGATGGCTGTCTCCCTTCCCTGCTTCGTGGACTTACGCGCATTATTTTCCTTCGGCGATCCTGATTTCGTTCGGGCTGTGGGTCATCTGGGACGGGATCCGCTATGAAACGCTTTTTGGCCGAATCATACTGCCGGGTGCGGGAACGGTACTTACGGCGCTGGGCGTGCTTTTTGTTTTGCTGCCCGACGTGAACGAATTTATTCAGGCGCCGTTCTGGCTGCTGTCCAAGATATTTGTTTTCCTGTTTGTGTACGTGTGGATGCGCGGGACGCTGCCGCGTTTCCGCTACGACCAACTGATGGCGTTTGGATGGAAATTGCTCCTGCCACTTTCGATCGTGAACGTGATTGTCACCAGCTTTGCGATCCTGGCGAAGATGCAGTGGTGGGGTGCGAAATGACGGCGCAACTCGCTGTTTTCTTCGCGCTGGCGGCACTTGCGGTGATTGGCGCGGTCAGCTTGATCCTGCAAAAACACCCGATTCATAGCGCGCTTTCGCTGATCGTGGTGATGATTGCACTGGCGGGCCTGTACCTGCTGCTGGGCGCGGAGTTCGTGGCCGCCGTGCAGATCATTGTTTATGGCGGCGCGATCATGGTGCTGTTCGTGTTCGTGATCATGCTCTTGAATGCGGGCATCGAGGAGCACACCAGCATTTCAAAGATGGCGGGAGCGCCGGGTTTGCTGCTGGTTGTGGCGCTGGCGGGTTTCGTTGCGGCGACGATTGCCCGGTCGACGGAGAGCATACAGGCCACTTCGCAAACCGGAGAATTAGCATCGACGCTCGGAATTTCAAACATGCTCTTCAAGGACTTCGTCTATCCGTTCGAGTTGACGTCTTTCTTGATCCTCGTGGCGGTGCTGGGAGCCACGGTGCTGGCCCAGCGGGAGAAAAGTTGAGATGGTGCCGACGAACTATTACGTGATCCTGAGCGCGATCCTGTTTGGGCTGGGCGTATTCGCGTTTATTTTCAAGCGCAACATCATCACGATTTTCATGTCCATCGAGCTGATGCTGAATGCGGTCAACCTGGCATTCGTAGCGTTCAGCCAGGCGCTGGGGAAACTGGATGGGCAGGTTTTTGTGCTGTTCGTGATTGTGGTGGCGGCGGCGGAAGCGGCCGTGGGACTGGGAATTATCATCTTGATTGCGCGCAACCGGCAAACGCTGAACGTCGAGCGCGTGAACCTGCTCAAACTCTAATGCCGACATATCCGATGCTCGAATACCTGTGGATTGTTCCGCTGCTGCCGCTACTGGGGTCGGCGGTGAACGGACTTTTTGGTGCGAAGTGGCCGAATAAGACGGTTAACGGCGTGGCGATCGGCTCGACCGGACTGTCGTTTCTCTGCGCGCTGGAAGCGGTGCGCGAGTTTTTCGAGTCAGGCCAGGTGCTCTTCCACAAGGAATTCTTCACTTGGATTGCGGCGGGGAATTTCCGCGCGGGCTTCGATCTGCAGATGGACCCGCTCACGGTGGTGATGGTGCTGGTGGTGACCGGAGTGGGCTGGCTCATCCACATTTATGCGACCGGGTACATGGCGCATGAGGGTGGCTACTACCGGTTTTTTTCGTACCTCAACCTCTTCATGTTTTTCATGCTGATACTGGTGCTGGCGGCAAATTACGTGCTGCTCTTCGTCGGCTGGGAGGGTGTAGGGCTCTCGAGCTACTTGCTCATCGGTTTTTACTTCTTGAGGAAATCGGCTGCGGATGCGGGAAAGAAAGCGTTCATCGTCAATCGCATCGGCGATTTTGGATTC
>DATNLB010000016.1:0-2262 GCA_035603095.1 Candidatus Acidiferrales bacterium | reverse complement strand
AAGGCGGCTTCCGCTTCCGTCAGTTGCACGTAGGCGCGCCACAACTGTTCCGGCGTCCAATCGATCACGTTGCTGCGCAAACAAGTAACAGCCCTCACTCCGGCGCGCCCACTCCCGCCAACTCTCCACCTTCGTCCAGCGCAGTTGTGTGAACCCCTGAGCATTCACCACGACGTGCACATCGAACAGCCGTGCCGCACGTGTGTTTCGTTCCAGAAGCCGTCCTACGCGCCGCTCCACGGCACCCGATTTCTGCCGACGTTTGTCGCAACTCGCAGCGATCTTTAGTAAACCTTCTTCGATACGTTTCTCGAAGCGTTCGTGCATCGCCTGTTCCTTGGCTTGGCGTTCAGCACTCCGACACAAGATAAATACTTCTTCTCCGTCCGGGGCGGGAACCAACCGCACCTCCAGCCCTTCATGCACTTGCTTCCAGTCTGCGCTCAGCAACTCGCGCTCAAACTTCCGCAAGGTGTTCTTCGCCGTACCCAGGATGTAGCGTCGCCCGCCGGCCCGCAAAAACTGCATATTTTTCTCGCTCGCCAGACCACGGTCCATCACCCAAACTCGACCGACTCGTCCGTAGAGCTCCTCCATGTGTGCAATCATCTCTTCCAGCGTGGTGGCGTCGTTGCGATTGCCGGCGAACAGCTCATAGCCCAACGGCATCCCGCAACGGCTCACCACCAACGCAATATTCACCTGCTTGCAGTCCGGGCGATGATCTCGTGAATAGCCCCGCTGCGCCTGCGGGTTGCCTTCCGCTTGTCCTTCGAAATAGGTGCTGGTGATGTCGTAGAGCAGCAGGTCGTAATCTAGATCGAACAGTTCGCCTAGCTTCTCCTTCAGGAGGTTCTCGAGCGCTTTCTTGTGTGGCAGCAGCGTGTCCAGCGCTCGGTACAGACGATCTTCATTGACCTTCTCGTCCGGTACACCGGGCAGGTCCGACAACGCGCTGGCCTCGTAGAGGTGCTCGGCCAGGTGCAGTTCGCTGGAAGGTTCACACAGCCGGCTGAGTATCAAAATCATGGCTGTTGCCGACCAAGGAATTTCCTCGCGTCCGTTCGGTAGTCTCTCTTCTAGGAAGCGATCGAGTTCCAACCGGCGCAGCAACGCTCTTCCCAGCCAAGGGCTACCAAATTTCCGGCTGCGTTCCACACGCACGCGCTTCACATCGACTTCCACCCATTCTGGTTCTGTGCTGCTAAAGAGGCCCGTTTGATAACCAGAGCGCTTCTCGGCGCAGCGCTTCACTCCCAAACGGCCTCGCTCGTCCATGACTCCCAACCACGCTACGACGCGTTGCCGGGAACCGTCTTTGCGCTGATAGCAGCGTCGCAGATAGATACCGCGATGCTACGAATCGCGGAGACAAAATCAAGAGGGTTGGTCGTCACTACACGCACATTTCGAGCGAGCAACGCTGGGATTCGTATCACTCGCACACAAACAAAGACACTTCCTCCACTGTCGAGCTTGTGGATGTGCTCAAAATATTTTCAATTTATTCGAAACTGCGGAAGGTAGGATAGGCGGTCTTCAGATTCCGCATATTTTGGAGACGAACGTTCTCCAAGCGGCCCGAACGGCGAAAGGGTTTAAGGACCCTCCTGTTCCGGCAGAGAAAATCACCATCGAAAAGGTCGTGGCGAATCCCAAGCTCGATGAAAACCACTTTTCGAAACCAGAAATCGCGGTCGCACCGAATACCAAGTAGGCTCGAGCGGAGGTTTGACCTGTAACTTTAGCTCCGCTCCCAATTTACTCCGACTTCCGCTACAGGCACAAATATCCGTATTCCGTCGGACATCCCGGCAACCGCCCGGATGCCCGGCCCTTCGCAAAAACTTCTGTAACTTGCGGGCCAGATCTTGATGAATTTTCCGGAAGTCGATCATGTCTTGGGCAAAGCGGGACGCGCCGATACCCCGACCGATCCAGCGACTCTCTCTATGCTCGAAACTGTTATTGTTCTCAAACCGCAATCGGAATGGAGGAATGCTCACACTTGGTATTCCTCCTGGGCGCCACGGTGGCTCCTGCCCGTTCTATGGCACATCACGCCCGATCCCAGAACGCCCTCTTGACCGCGGTTGGCTATGGGCCGAAGCACAGCGCAACGACGGAGGCGAAGGGCAGCGCTGCCACGTTCCTCCATCCCGGCAGCTCGCCGCCCTGCTGTTGCAGCAGTTTTCCCACTGGTCCAGCGAGTACTTCGGTGGATTGTTAATTTGAGGAAGGAGGTTTGCGGTCCTGCTGCAT
>DATNLB010000390.1:0-3455 GCA_035603095.1 Candidatus Acidiferrales bacterium | reverse complement strand
CAATTGGGTTAGTATAGCATTTCATGAGAATCGCTCGGAAAATTGGGGTCTGGGCCGTGATAGGCATCGCTATGCTGGTTTTAGTGCTTTTCGCAATGCCCACGTACCGGCAAGGCGAAGCCTCGATAGCGGGCAAGACCGCGCAAGACTTTCCTCTGGAAGTTTGGGGGAAACCAGGGCACCTCACCGATCTGAAAGGCAAGGTCGTGATACTGAATTTCTGGGCAACTTGGTGTCCGCCTTGCATCGAGGAAACGCCGTCGCTCAACCGGCTGCAAAAGTATGTCGAATCGCGCAATGCGCTAGTTCTGGGTGTGAGCATTGACGAGGACCCCGCGGCGTACGAAAAGTTTCTTAAGGATTACGGCATCGCTTTTCCAACGTTTCGCGAACCGACGCGAAAGCTCGCGCTCGACTATGGCACCCCTGTGTTTCCAGACACCTACGTTATCGACCGGCACGGTAAAATCTTGCGAAAGTTCTTCGGGCCCCAGCAATGGGACTCACCGGACATGCTGGCGTATTTCGATGCCGTCCTCGGACAAACCTAAGAGCCAGATTCAAGAAAAGTCTAACGCAGAGACACAAAGAACGGAGAGGAAGCGCAGAGCCGGGGCAGAAAAATGCTCATGCGCTTCGTCTGGTTTCATTTTTCGCTGCGAACCCTGAGTCTCCGCGCGGTTTTTTTGTGGGAGTTACTCGTAGCGCAGGGCCTCAACGGGGTCAAGTTTGGCGGCTTGCATGGCGGGGAGCCAGCCGCTGATCACGCCCACGACAACGAGGATTGCAGTAGACAGCAGCATGGTGACAAGCGAGAGCGTAAGCTTAATATCCACTTTGCCGGAGTCGTCTTCGTAGGCGGGGCCGAGGAACGGCAGCGTGCCGATCGCGGCCGTGATGGCTGCGGAGAGCAGCATGCCGATCACGCCGGCGGCGAGCGTCATGACCAGCGCTTCGAGCAAGAACTGCCAGCGGATGTGCGATTTTTTCGCACCGAGCGCGCGGCGCAGGCCGATTTCGCGGACGCGTTCTTCGACGGAAACGAGCATGATATTCATCACGCCCACGCCGCCGATGCCCAGCGTGAGTGCGCCGACGAAAAAGAGCAGCGCTTCGATCCCCAGAGTGATTCCTTCGTAGATGGGCTTGAACTCTTCGCGGCCAAACATGGTGATAGCGCGCTTGTCATTCGGCGAGAAGCGCTGGCGGTTCGCGATAGCAGCGCGAAACTGTTGCATGGCGTCCGCTTCGAAATTCGGCGCGACGGGCTCGAAGAGCATCACGCTGGCGTAACGCGCGTCCCACAGGTCGCCAGCCGTGCTGTACGGAATAAACACCGACTCATCGTCGCTGGTGAAATAGTTGCTGTCAGAAAATTTCGTGTCCATGGAGCCAACGACGGTGAATTTAACGCCGTCGATGCGCACGGTTTCGCCGATTGCAGGCGTGCCACTAAAAAGTTTCCTGCGAAGAATGGCCCCGAGGAAAGCCACGCGGCGGCGCTCGGCAATGTCTTCGGGAGAGATCCAGCGCCCTTCCATGGGAATTTCATTGCGCATTTCGCCGTACTCGGGATAGACGCCGCGGATGGCGGTGTCCGAGAGCCGTTCGTCGTGCGTAATGCCCTTCCACTTCACCGTTTCTCGCGTCACGCGCTTGACGAGCGGGGACTGCGCTTTCACCCAATCCGCGTCCTCCTGTTCGAAGCGGACGGCCTTGCCGGCACGCTCACCGCCTGCCTGCTCGCTGGTGGTTCCGGGCCAGCAGATAACCGCACCCTTGCCGAAGACTTCGAATGTGTACATCAAGACATTACGGAAGCCGGAACCGTAGCTGAGCAAGAGTGTCACCGCGACAATGCCCCAGGCGATCCCCGTCATCGTGAGCAAGCTCCTGACGGGATTTCGCCCTAGGGCTGCCCATGCTTCGCGAAAAATTTCGAGAAGCATCTAGCCTCCCGCCTCGAAGCGCAGCGCTTCGATGGGGTCGACGGAAGCGGCGCGATTCGCCGGATAAAGAGCGGATAGGACTGCGATCAGGCCGAGCAGAAAAATGGAGAGAGCACCAAGCTTCCAGCTTGTGAGCAAACCCGCAAAAAACAGCGGCATGGGCAGCAGATTCACTAGTGCGCAAAAGCCGTAGGAGAGGAGCAGCCCGGTGCCGCCGCTCAAGCCCACAACAATGACGGTCTCCAAAAAGAATTGCCGGAGGATCGATTCGCGCGTCGCGCCGAGCGCCTTGCGGACGCCGATTTCGCGCGTCCGTTCGCGGACGGAGACGAGCATCACGTTCATCACGCCCAGGCCACCCAGGAAAAGCGTGGCCACGCCGACCGCCCCCATGAACACTTCCATTCCCACGATGATCATGCGGTTGGCTTCGGCGTTCTTGACGGTGTCCCAGATGCTGGCCGCTTCCTTGTCGCGGGGATCAAAATTGTGGAGCCGCCCAAGGGAGCGGCGAATCTGCTTGACGCAATCGGGATGCGTCTCCAGCGACCAGGGCGCGACCAGCAAACGGTCCACACTGTGCTCGACGGCCGGCGGCTTGTTTGGAAAATCGCGGCGCATCGCATTGAACGGGATGAAAATCTTGCGGACGTCGGCGCCATCGTAGCTGGAATTTTGTTCCTTCGGCTTCATGACTCCGATGACGGTGTAGGGAACTCCGTTCAATGAGACCGTCTGGCCAAGGGCTTCGCGTTCCGCAAAGAGCTGCTTTTTCGCGTCGCTGCCGAGAAAAGCCACGTTACGCGCTTCAGCGTTGTCCTGCTCGTTGTAGAAGCGGCCCTGCGCGACGGTGATGCTGCGAATTTCGGTGAATGGCGGTAGTGCGCCAACAACCTGGAGATCACCGCTGTTGAAGAGGCTATGCACCTGGACGTTGTTACCAAGCTCCGGCATGACGTATTTGCAGGCGGGCGCTTCCTTCGCGACCTGGACGTAGTCCTCCTCGCGCCAGCGGATGAGGCGGCCGGAGCGCGTCCCCCCAGCTTGCATGCTGGTGCGGCCCGCAAAAACGATCATTACGTCCTTGCCAAAAGTCTCCTGGTTATTCTGAATACCCTTCCCAAGCCCCTCGCCCGCCGCCACCATCACGGTAATAGAGATGATGCCCCAGGCGATGCCGAACATCGTCAGCATGGTTCGGCGCTTATGGGCCCAGAGCGTGGCCAGCGTGTCTCGCAGTAAGTCCTGGAATGACATGGCGCTCCGTCGCTAGCTTGAACTATTGCAGAATGACTTGTTGTTTCTCGTTGAGACCTTCGAGGATTTCCGTCTTCACGCCGTTCGAGATGCCGAGCTTTACGTTCAGTTTTTTCTTGCCGTTGTCAGCCTTGGCGTCAGGGATCTCGATGGAGGCCTTTCGCTCTTTGTCGTAAATGAGCGCGGCCTCCGGAACCATCAGGACGTTTTTCTTTTCCTCGAGCAGGATCTCAGCATTGGCGCTCATAT
>DATNLB010000767.1:0-5434 GCA_035603095.1 Candidatus Acidiferrales bacterium | reverse complement strand
CGCCTTCACGGGTCGTGTGTTCAATCATCACGACCGCATCCGCGCCTGCCGGTACCGCGGCGCCCGTCATGATTTGCAAGCAGGTTCCCACGGCGAGTGCTTCCCTCACTGTGTCGCCGGCTTTGATTTCTCCCACACACTCCAGTTGTGCGCCCGGCGCAGCTTCTTTCGAGCGAAGCGCGTACCCATCCCGCGTCGAGCGGTCAAATGGCGGATATTCGCGATCCGTGTGAACTTCCTGGGCCAGCACCAGTCCCAGGGCATCCCACACGCTCACAACGGCGGTAACGCGTGGTCCTTTCCCTTTCCCAACTTGTTCGACGACTTTGTTCCGGGCTTGCTCGTAGGTGAGCATTGTATGGGTCTTTGGGCGGCCAGCTATAACCACCGCGCCAGCAGCGTTCCGGCGGGCACAATCGTCGCGTCGCGTTCGGGCCCAGTGGAAATCATTCCAATCTCGACCTGCAGAAAATCCGAAATAAAGCGCAGATAGTCGATCGCCGCTTTTGGCAGCTTCGCGCCATCTTTCAGGCCGTACGTTTTCTCATTCCATCCTGGCAGCGTTTTGTATTCGGGCGTGACGTGCTCGTATTCTTCCGCGAGCGCCGGCATTTCCTTCAGCGGCGTGCCTTTATATTTGTACCCCACGCACACTTGAATTTCCCGCTGGGTATCGAAAACGTCCAGTTTGGTGATCACCAGCGAATCGATCCCATTGATCATCTTCGCGTAGCGCAGGACCTGCAAATCCAGCCAGCCGCAGCGCCGCGGCCGCCCTGTAACGGCGCCAAATTCTTTCCCGCGTTCACGCACTTCTTTGGCCTCGAGATCGGGCATCTCCGTCGGAAACGGTCCGCCACCCACTCTAGTGGTGTACGCCTTCGAGATTCCAAGTACATGCTTGATTTTCGTCGGCGGCACGCCCACTCCCGTCGCCGCACCGCCGGAGGTCGCGCTCGAAGAGGTTACGTACGGATACGTTCCATGGTCGATGTCCAGCATCGTCCCCTGCGCGCCTTCGAACAGCACGGACTTCCCCTCGTCAAGCGCGCGGTTCAACAGTTCCGCCGTATCGCAAATGTACCCGCGAATCTTTTCACCCAGCTTCAGCGTTTCTTCCACTTCATGCGAAAAGTCGATGTCCGCGCCGTAGGCACCCTTCGCCAGCCGGTTCTTCTCCGCCACCACGTGCGCGGCTTTCTTTCGAAATAACTCCGGCTCCAGCAGGTCGCACATGCGCAGCCCGCGCCGCGCCATCTTGTCTTCGTATGCCGGCCCGATTCCGCGGGAAGTGGTGCCAATCTTGTTCGCGCCGCGCGCGCCTTCCGCGGCTTTGTCCAGCTCACGGTGATACGGAAAAATCAGGTGGGCGCGATTGCTGACGTGCAGGCGCCCCTTCACTTCTATCCCCGCCTTGGAGAGTGTCGCAATTTCCGCCACCAGCGCCGCCGGATCCACGACCGTGCCCGTTCCGATCACCGCTTGCTGGTTCGGCCGAAGAATTCCGCAAGGAATCAGTTGCAGCACATAGCGGTCTTTCCCGATGATGACCGTGTGCCCCGCGTTATGGCCGCCCGCGACGCGTGCAATGTAGTCAAACGATCCCGCAAGGTAGTCCACCACCTTGCCTTTGCCTTCGTCGCCCCATTGCGCACCCACTACCACGACCGATTTCATCCAGGCTTTCTCCTCAGGGTAGGACAGGCATTCTTGCTTGTCTCTTCCCTCTCCTCAGCCACACTTCCGCGTCGCAATCATCTCTTCGCCTTTACTGCTTTGGAAGATACTAAAAAACGGCAGGTTCTTATCGTAAGCTGGCCCCGTCCTCAACGCAAGCAAGCGACGGGCAGTGGTCCAGTTTGGGGATTCAAAAGAAAAGGGGCTCGATGGGCCCCGCCGTGCCGTACTTCGCGTAGCATCCTTGCTATGGCAAAGATCAGCGATGCCACTACGCGGCCGCTTTAGCGCACTCGTCGACTAAGGAAACGATTTGGAAGCGGGCCAGTTTCCGTTTACGACTAATTGAGACTTGGACCGATTGCTCTGATGTAGACTCTCTTTTACCAAACAGATCGGTGTCACTGCGTACCGCGGAGTTCAGGTTGTTATGAGACCGCCAAATCAGACGACCCAATGCGCGATATGTGGAGGAAGGCTGGCGTCCACGGGCGCACTGGCGGGGCAGTGCCCAAAGTGTCTGCTGAAAGTGGGGCCCGGAGTAGGGGCAGGCAATCTGGCGTCACTGCGGGATGTTCCGCCCGAGAGTTTGCCGCCAGTGGGATCACAGATCGGTCCTTATCATATCGAGGGCCTGCTGGGGGCCGGCGGCATGGGCCAGGTTTACCGTGCTGCGGACACCCGGCTCGGCCGCAAAGTCGCGATCAAGTTTCTCTCCGCCAATGTGGCAGACGCGGCTGGACGCCGCCGGTTCCAACGGGAAGCCCAGATGGCGTCCTCTTTGAACCATCCGCACATTCTGACGGTGTACGACGCAGGAGAGTTCGAGGGGCTACAGTACTTGGTGACCGAGTTTGTCGATGGCGGCACGCTGACACACTGGGCTCGTCAGCAAGAGCGCCCCTGGCGGGAGATCGCCGACTTACTCGCGGGCGTTGCCGACGGTCTCGCTGCCGCGCATGCGGCGAACATCCTGCATCGCGATATCAAGCCCAGCAACGTTCTGGTCACTAAGAGCGGCTATGCCAAGCTGGCGGACTTCGGCTTGGCCAAGATGGTCGAAGGCGTCACGCCGGACGAGGCAGCGCTTACGCTGACAGAAGAAGTGACGCGCCCTGGCGTAATCGTGGGCACCATCCCCTACATGTCGCCGGAGCAGGCGTCGGGGCGGCCAGTCGATGCGCGCAGCGATATCTTCTCTTTCGGCGTATTGCTGTACGAACTGCTGGCCGCTCGCAGGCCATTTCCCGGCGCGACGGACCTCGAAGTCCTGCAAACCATCATTCACGGCACGCCGCAGCCGTTGGGCGAGAAAGTTCCGCCGATGCTGCGGATGGCCGTGGAAAAGACATTGGAGAAAGACCCGGGCGATCGTTACCAGTCGATGCGTGAGATCGCCGTGGATCTGAAGCGCTTCACAAGAGCGAAGGTAGCTGAAGCGCCGCCTGAAAAGAAGCCGCGAAGCGCGTGGCTGCCGTGGGTCATAGCCGCCGCTCTGCTGGTGGGAACTGCGGTCTGGGAAATCGTTCGTCCGGCGGCTGCACCGCCCAATCCGCTCGAAAAAGCGCATTTCACGCGCCTGACCGACTTCGAAAGTGTGGAAGCCTCAATCTCGCCGGACGGCAGGTTCGTAGCGTTTGTCTCCGACCATGACGGCCCCTTCGATGTATGGCTGACCCAAGTGGGTACCGGACGCCTGATTAATCTGACCCAGGGGAAGGCGGGCCCGTTACCAGGGCCCTTACGAACCGTGGGTTTTTCGGGCGACGGCTCGGAAATTTGGATCGGCGGTGGTGATGTGGGTATGCGGCTACGATTGATGCCCCTAACGGGAGGCACGTTACGTAATTTCCTCGGCGAGGAGGCCGTCAACCTGTCTTGGTCACCGGACGGAGAGCGGATTGTCTATCATACCTTCGGTAATGGCGACCCTATGTTCATCTCGGACCGCACTGGCGCAAATGCACAACGGATACTCGGGGACCGGCCGGGAGTTCACAACCATTTTCCTACTTGGTCGCCTGACGGCCGCTGGATCTATTTCGTTCATGGGACGCCGGCGACGAAGGAGATGGATTTATGGCGCATTGACCCTGCTGGCGGGAACCCCGAGCGACTTACGCAACGCAATACAGACGTGGCTTATCCCACGCCGGCCGGCAACCGCACAGTGTTCTACGTGGCGCGGGACGGGGACGGTTCAGGACCGTGGCTCTGGGCGTTTGATCTGAAACGGAAGGATTCGCGGCGCGCGAGCTTTGGCCTGGAGCAATATACGTCCGTGGGAGCCAGCTCGGACGGCCGTAAGCTGGTGGCCACCATCAGCAATCCCGCCGCGGGCCTTTGGAGTGTTCCGATCCTTAGTCGACTCGCCGAAGAATCCGACGTGAAGCCGTTTGCCGTGCCGACCGTACGCGCGCTGGCGCCCCGTTTTGGCGGCGCGTCGCTATTTTATTTATCTTCCCTGGGAACGGGCGACGGACTGTGGCGTCTTCGGGACGGACAGGTCACTGAGATCTGGAAAGGCGCCGATGGCGCGCTGCTGGAGACACCCGCTGTTTCGCTGGATGGGCGTCACGTGGCCATTGTGTTACGGCGGAGCGGGAAACGCCGACTGCACGTCCTCTCTTCAGACGGCGCCGAACTCCAGCCCATCGCGGAAGGAATTGACGTCCAGGGTACGAGTTGCTGGTCGCCGGATGGCAGATGGATCGTCACTGGCGGCAGCGGAGCCGACGGTCCCGGACTTTTCAAGATTCCGTTGGAGGGCGGATCGCCAGTTCGTGTGGCCTCCGGGCCGGCACTCAATCCAGTCTGGTCGCCAGATGGAAGCCTGATCGTATATGCGGGCACGAATGTGCGCACCTTCGCTCCGCTTCTTGCCGTACGCCCGGACGGAACCAGCGTCGCATTGCCGCGGATCAGCGTGCGCCGCTTGGGCGACCGCATCCGCTTCTTGCCTGATGGCAAGAGTCTGATCTACATGCAGGGTCTGCTCGAATCACAGGATTTTTGGCTACTCGATCTCGCTTCCATGAAGTCTCGCCCAATCACCCGGCTTCAAAACCGTGCCGCCATGCGGACTTTCGACGTCACCAGCGACGGGAAACAAATCGTCTTCGACCGCTTGCGTGAGAACTCGCATGTCGTCATGATCGATCTTCCCAAAGAATAGCGTCATCCAATTCACGAGTAGCCAGCAGTTCCTGACCACCCGATCACGTGCGTCGTCTCGCGGCGCTGCGAGTTGCCGCTCACTTCAAATTCTGCTGAATCCGCTTCAGCTCTTGCTGAATATCCAAATTAAGTTTCCTGGGGACATGTACGATAAGCACTCCTCCGGCTATACCTTCCCAGTGGCCTCCCAGCGCTTCAATTTGTTTGGCAAAATCCCGCATTCCAGGACTCTCCATAAATTTCTTCGAAAGCACAAAACACTGCGTTCTGAGACCCGAGGGCCTGATGATTCGTCGATAGGGGACCGCGCCGTCACTCCGGGGAGGGCCTACTTCGATTGTGTCGCCGTAACGCAAATGCCCCCCGATGGAAGTTACCTCAAGGCGGTATTGATTCTCGCCAAGCGGAGTCATACAAAGCAACTCGCGACCATCGGGGAATGTGACGTAGAGTTCGACCTCATCGCGCATCGGAGGACCCCTTCGCAGATCTATAGGCACTTGGCTCGCCGCTTCTATTGGTGAATTATCTCGGCATACCGGAAACACGAAACCAGGTGATCGTTGACCATGCCCGTGCC
>DATNLB010000043.1:0-8967 GCA_035603095.1 Candidatus Acidiferrales bacterium | reverse complement strand
CTGCAGCGCGTCGTTGGCGTCCTGATTGGTCGTGGCCTTGGACACCTTGGCGACCGCGCGGTTGAGGTTATCCGCAATGTAGCCGAGCTCGTCGTTCGAATTGACCTCTGCGCGCGCGCGCGGATCCCCGGCCGCAAAGCGTTCGGAGAATTCTGCGAGAGCCTTCACCGGCCCCAGCAAGGCACCGAACCTCCACGCTAAGACTACGGCCGTCGCCAACGCAAGTACGACGGCGAAGAGTACCGTTCCCCCGGCGGGCGAGCCGAAGTCGAACAAAGACGCATCACCGGCCTTCTTCCCGGCGCTAAACGCGAGTCCGAGAACGATGAAGCCGACTACGCCGTTCACCAGGACCAGCGTCCAGATTGTGGAACTCAGTCGCGATTTCATGCCACCCTCCAAATCTCTTCCGCGGAGCCCGCGCCGTCGATCGGCGTGTTCTCCACCAAACTCAAATGCTGGGCCCCGGAAAGACCTCGAGCAGCCGGCGCAAATCGATCACCAGCGCCAGGCGGTCGTCATGCCGCAACATTCCGATGCAATGCGGCACATTTTCCGGCGCTTGCTCGAGCAAATCCTCGGTATTCACCGAATAAGTTCCGATGACCTCGTCAGCGGCGATGCCGATCCGAATGTCCTCGTGATGAGTCTCGCTGCGCAGGGAGGCGACCACCACGTGCTTGGGCAACAATCCTTGCCGGCGGCCTTCCGTAATCGCAATGTCTATTAACGGCACGATCGCGCCGCGCAAATTGAAGATTCCCACCAGGTATGCCGGGCCAAGCGGGAGCCTCGTCAGTAAGGGCCAATCAAGGACTTCCTCGACGTCCAAGACCGGCAGGCAGAAGCGCTCGCGTCCGCTGCGGAAAACGCAATACTGCGATTCCGGCGGTCGCTCTTCGATCGGCCCAAGAGCTTCGAGCAGATCGCCGGTATCGGCGTCCGCGGGAAGGGGCTCGAGATGAAAGTCTTCGCTCATCCTCTTTTCTTTGGCTCAGAAACTCTCATGCAAACCGCCGCACCGCGCGCAGCAGATCTTCCCGTGTGAAAGGCTTCGTGACGTATCCATCCGCGCCTTGCTGCTGGCCCCAATACTTGTCGCTCGCCGTATCTTTCGAGGTCACCAGGATCACCGGAATCATGTTGAATTCCGCGTTCCCCTTCAGGTCGCGGCAAATCTGAAACCCGTTTCGGTCCGGCATTACTACATCGAGAAGAATCACGCTGGGCCGCTCATTCGTAATGGTTTCCTCGACGCGCCTGGGATCGTGCAACGCAATCGGCCAATAGCCTTCCTTTTCCAGCAAGCCTTGCATCAGCCTGACCTCAGCGGGCGAGTCGTCAACGATTAGAACTTTTTTATGCACAGCCGTGCTTTCTCCATACTTGTCCACAGAGCAGAGGTGCACGTCGGCAGCCAGCTTTTGCATTCCGTGTTCTCCCGTGTCATTTCAGGCCAACTATCTATAAATGAGCAGGTTGCAGCGATGTCGGAGGACCTCAGCGACGGCGCGGAGTTGGCATTGTTGTCTCTTCCGTCTCAGCTTGAGATGCATTCTCAGCTTCCCGCATCTCGCTCGCAAGCGATGAGAAACGCTGCATTACTTCGTTGATTCGCAGCGCCATGCTGTGCATGGTCTTAATCTGCGCCAGCGACTGCGAGGAAAGCTGTCCGGGCTCCAGCAGCAGCAATTCGGCATTTCCCAGCATGGAGGTCAGCGCGTTGTTCACGCTGTGCTTCATGTCCAACATGTATCGCCCGAGCGTGGCGTGGTTCTCGTTCCTGGCGGCATTCCGCTCCGCCTGCCGTGCGGTCTGCAGAGCTTTCGCCCGGCGCAGCGATTCTCCGGCCACCAGTAAAAGCGTCTGCGCCCAGTCTTCGCGAAGCGGGATATGCACGAGTCTTGGATACTTGGTGCGCAACTGCCCGAATTCTTGGGAATCTGCCGGAACGCAAAGGATGACCGCGGTTGTCGGGTCGAGAGATCGCAGCACGCTGGTAATTTTTCCATCGCGCACTGGCCCCACCACGACCAGGTCGTGAGTTGGTGCATCTTGTTCGCGCCACGAATCGCTATTGAGGACAGTAATGTTCGGAGCCTGGCGTTCGGCCTGCCAGCAGGCCGTCAACAGCCGGGCAAATTCGGTTTCGTCGGTGAGAATGACTACGTTGGCGTGTCGCAATGAAAACCCGCTCCGTGAAGTTTCTGTCCGGCCTAGCCGGATCAGTTCGCCATCAGCTACAGTTTTTCTGCTTCGTCCAGCGCCGAGAGCAGACGTTTCGTGCTGATCCCGAGGTTTACCGCTGCTTCCGTATCCTTCGCCCGCTTGGCGACATCCACGCGCTCTTGCAATCGAGTGACTTCCACGCGTGCAATGTTCATCGCTCGGTCGAGCGACGTGGCATTCCCCGTTTCCTTGGCGGATTCTGTTGCTGCGGTGACCAGCGCCCGGGCCACAACGGCCCGCCGCAAATCCTCCGCGGACGGCCCGTCTTCGCTGACGAACGCCGTTACTTCCCATGACGACATCAGAATTCGCGCTCCGCCGATCTTGACCGTGGTCATCGACCTTCCACGCGAAGGCGGTGTGGCGATCAGTTGCTCCCAGACTTGCTCCATGCAGTTTTCAAAATCCAGCACGACAACGGCATCCCCCGCCTCCGCCGCAGGTGTTGCAGGACGCTCCTTCGCTTTCGCGTTGGAATTGGAAGTTGTGGATTCCGCCGCGGACTTCTTCGCTGCCGGGAAAGGCTTTCCGGTCTCTACTTCTGTGGGTTGAGGGACGTCTTCGCCCGATTTTACGAGTGCCTTCTCGATCGCCTGCTCTACGTCCGTTCGCAACCCAAGTAGCTTTTCGAAGGCCTGGCTGACCGACCGTTCCGTATAGTCTTTTTGGAAGGGCTGTTTCCACTCATCGGCCATCGCACAAATCTTTGTAAGTGGTTCGGTGGCCGACAGTCCGAAATGGTGGCAGTCGATGACCTGTGCACCGGCGGATTGCAGTTGGCCGAGTCCGGCGCGGATGGCGATCAAGTCTGCGTGCATCAGCTCGATCAGCGTGCGGCGCATTAGGAAATTAAACCGGATGAAAGCCACCAGCGCCGCGGGATCGTAGAACATCCCGCCCGCCGTTTCCTTCACCTTGCGGCCCTGCTCGATGAAATTTGTCTTGAGCATCTCCCGGAGACTGCGGAGGCCCCGCAGCGCTTCAATCATTTGTTCCAGCGGCGCGCACCACGCGAGCACGTCGGGATCTACATCTCCGAGCACCGGTTGCATGACCTGCGCGACATCCGCCGGTTCGATCTGTTTGTGATAAATCTTTGCGGGGGCGCATAGCGCAAAGTACTGCACGAGCAGGAAGTCAATCTTGTCAC
The DNA here is from genome assembly GCA_035603095.1 of Candidatus Acidiferrales bacterium. Taxonomy (GTDB): domain Bacteria; phylum Acidobacteriota; class Terriglobia; order Acidiferrales; family UBA7541; genus Acidiferrum. The sequence continues at coordinate 5,588 of DATNLB010000043.1, read as the reverse complement.
GATCGACATTGCTTTTCATTGTCTTGCGCAGATGACGCTGAATCAGCGCGCGCAGTCCCGCTTCGCTGGCGTTCAGCGTGGTCATCTGCAGGAGATGACGGAGCTGATGCACCATCACGCGCTGGTCCATCGAATCGAGCCACTCGTGCACTTTGTTGAAGATTTCCAGATCCGCTATTTCAGGGAGGTTCCGCTTCGGTTGCGGAAACGGAATTTCGAATTCCAGTTGTTTCGCGAGCGCCAGATAGATCGGAAACACCGAACGCGCTTCCTTCCATTGCGCCTGCCGCGGGCCTTCCGATTTAGCTGCAGCGGGGATATTCAGCGTTGTCATCGTTTTGTTCACGGCTCCGTCACCACCCAGTCGCAGGGGCCATGTAGGAATCGGACGGCCACCGCTTTGCGTCCTTCGTGATACTGCACGCCGACGACGGTTGCCTCCGCCGGCCGCCCTTCAACGGTCGCCTCGATGCGCACGCGATCATCGAACTCCAGCGGCAAGGTGGAAAGAAAAATGGCGTGCTCCGGGCCGCCAAATTCCACGATTGCAGCCTCGCGAAGACCAGATCTGCCTCCGCGCGACGCGGTCACATGCACTGGAATTCGAACGGGCCTTGCCTGTGGAAAAAATCGCGCCAACTGCTCTGCGCAGTCTTGCTCGTTCGCTGTGAGTGCCAGGCCGTCGGATTTTCCCACATCGCCTCTCGCCCTACCGGTCAGGATCCATCCGCTCTCTTGTGGCGAGACAAACCACTCGCCGCAACAGACGCAGACTTCCGATGACAGAGATGCACGCTGGACGCCAAAGGGCTGGAAAGGTGCGGCTGTTGCAAGTTGCAGAAATGGTGAGGCTTAGGTTTTTCTCGGAGCGTTTTGTTGGCTCACCCGTCTCACCGTGAAACGTTTTCGTCTCACTGCATGACGGTCCTGAATTCTCGGAGTATTTGGCTTGAGACGCTTCTGTTACTACTGGGGCGCCGCTTGAGGGTCGGCCCCACCACTTGTCGAACCCGCCTTTAATGCAATGTTGTAGCGCTTCAATTTTCGGTACAGCGTCGCACGGCTGATCCCTAGCATCTTTCCTGCCAGGGCTTTGTCGCCGTTTGCCTGTTCGAACACGCGCAGAATCGTCATCCGTTCCATGTCCGCCAGCGCCGTGGTAGACAGTGAGGTACCGTCTTGAGACGCCCCGACCCCCGAGTCTGCCTGCTCGCTGCGAATGGCAGGCGGCAGATCGGCGACGTCAATGATTTTCCCGTCACCCAGCGTCACTGCTCGCGCGATGCAATTCTCCAGCTCGCGGACGTTCCCGGGCCAGTCATAGTGCAGCAGGCTCTTCATCGCCGCAGCCGTGACCTGAATCTGCGAGCCCTTGGCGTAACGATCCAGGAAATGATGAACCAGGACCGGAATGTCCGACCGGCGCTCCCTCAGGGGAGGAAGGTGCACGGTCACCACATTCAATCGAAAATACAGGTCCTTTCGGAATGTTCCGGCGCGATAAGAGGCCTCCAGATCGCGATTCGTCGCCGCGATTACGCGAACATCGACGCTTATCTTCTCGTTGCTGCCCACCGGCCGCACTTCTTTTTCCTGCAACACGCGCAGCAACTTCGCCTGCATTTCCAGGGGCAGCTCCCCAATCTCGTCCAGGAAGATCGTTCCTCCATCCGCCGCCTGAAAGAGTCCGGCCTTCGATTTCGTTGCTCCCGTAAACGCACCTCGTTCGTATCCGAAGAGTTCGCTCTCCATGAGTGTCGGCACAAGCGAGCCGCAATCGACTGCTACGAAAGGTGTTTTGGCCATGGCCCCACGGAAGTGAATCGCACGCGCTGCCAGCTCCTTTCCGGTGCCGCTTTCGCCAGAGATCAGCACCGGCGTCCGGGTATCTTTCAGCCGGGAAATCATGCGCAGGACGTCCTGGATATTCGCGGAACTGCCGATGATGCCGTCGAGGTTTTCCTCCGTCGTCACCCGCTCGCGCAAGAACTCATTTTCCGTGACTAGACGGACCTTTTCAGCCATGCGCTGCAGCAGCAGCCGCATCTTTTCCACGCGAAACGGCTTTTCGATGTAGTCGTACGCACCCAGTTTCATGGCATCCACTGCGGATTCGATCGACCCGTGGCCGGTCATGATGGCGACTTCGGTGTGCGGGAGGAGCACTCTCGTCTGCTTCAGCAACTCGACCCCGGACATGTTGGGTAGTTTCAGGTCGGTGAGAAGTAAATCCGGAGTATCGGAATCGAGTCGCGCCAGCGCTGCCTCCCCGCTTTCCGCCTCAGCGCAGGCATATCCCAGCGTGTTTCCGATCGTCATGCACAGGCGGCGGATGCTCTGTTCATCATCCACCACCAGCAATCGTGTTTTCATCTCGTCGCTCATGGTTTACCGAATGTCTTTTCCACCATTGATATGAGTTGTTGTACCCGAAAAGGCTTTTCGATGCACGGTGTCCCGCTTTGCGCCAGGAACGCCTGCGTATCGCTGTTGGCCGTGTCACCGCTGATGAGAATGATTCGCCTTTTCAGTTCCGGGCAGTTTTTCTGAATCCACCCGTGAACTTCCGCCCCATTCACCGCTCCTGGCATTCGAATGTCGGAAATCACGCCGGCGTACCGTCCATTCGAAAGCCGCTGCAATCCTTCCGCTCCCGACGAAGCATTCACCACCGCGTATCCCTTGCGCTCCAGGGCCGCGCGCAGAAAGGCGATTACCGACGGCTCGTCTTCGATCAGCAGGATCGGCCCTCCCGTCCACAACGCCTTTTGCGCGTTCATCGCCCTGCTTCTTTCGTGGCGGCGGCCGCCAGCGCGGCTTCCGTCGCCACTGGAATGCGCACCACAAAAGTGCTTCCCGCTCCGCCTTCATTGTTCCAGCATTGAATTTCCCCGCCATGCGCCCGCACGATCCCGTAACAAATGCTCAGTCCGAGCCCCGTGCCTTTCCCTGCCTGCTTGGTTGTGTAAAAAGGATCAAAAATTCGCTGCGAATCGATAATCCCCGTTCCATTGTCGCTGATCGCCACTTCGATCATCTCAGCCTGCCGCCGTGTATGAATTCTGATGTGGCCGCGCTGCCCCGCATCCTGCACCGCATCGTATGCATTGTTCAGAATATTCAGAAACACTTGCTGCAGTTGTTGTGAGTCGCCCAGTGCCGCCGCCAGCGTCTCTTCAAAATCTTCCACCACCTCGACGCCATGGCTGGCGAAATCATAACTCCGCAGCTTGATCGTCTGTCTCAAGACGCTGTTTACCTGCACCAGCTCCCGCTGCACCGGTCTCTGCCGCGCGAAACTCAGCAAATCCTGCACGATATCTTTCGTTCGCTGCGTTTCCTGCAGGATGATCTGCAAATCTTCCCGCGCCGACCCTGGCACCTCGGGATTCTCCAGCAGCAGGTCCGTGAACCCCAAGATCGCCGCCAGCGGGTTATTGACTTCATGCGCCACCCCGGAAACCAGCCGCCCAATCGTGGCCATTTTTTCGCTGTGGGCCAGCTTTGCTTGCAGCAACGCTGCGTCCGTGATGTCCGTCATCACTACCACCACGCTGTTTACCGCATTCTGTTCGTCTCTCATCGGGCTAAGGCTGATCGAGAAATGCCCCATCGACCCGTCGCTCCGCCGCACCCGCAGCTCAAGGTTTTCCACTTGCTGCCCGTTCGCCGTTGTTTCCAACGCCGCGTCGAAATCTTCCCGGTGCGAAGTCTCTACCCAGTCCACCAGCCGGTGTCCGATCAATTCGCCTTCCTGGTAGCCAATTTCGTAGCACCGCCGGTTGGCGTAGCTGATCAGCCCCGCCGTATCCAGCACCAGAATCATGCTCTGCGTCGTATTCAGGATCTTCTGGTTAAAATCGCGTTCCCGCTGCAGTTGCGATTGAAACGTCTTCTGCTCCGTAACGTCCAGCATCAGCCCGCGAATCTGCGCGATGCGCCCCCGGGCATCGCGAACGGCGGTGATATTTTGCAGCGTGTGCAGCAGCGTTCCATCCTTACGCCTCAGCGTCTCTTCGTAATTGCGCAAGACCCCTCTTTCTGAAAGGGCCCGCAGGAATTTTTCACGAGCTTCCGGCACGGGATACAAATGCGGGCTCACGTCCGCGCGCAGCAATTCCTCTCGCGACGCGTATCCCAGCATGCGCACCATCGCGTCATTCACGTCCAGGAATCTCCCGTCTGGCGTAGCGAAAAACAATCCTTCCTGGATGCTGTCAAACAGCTCACGATACCGCCGTTCCGCCTCCCGCCGGTCCGTAATGTCCTTAAGAACGTGAATGGTCCGCGTATCGTCGTCAGAAACGCCCGGCGTTCGCGAAGTGGAAACGAGAAAAATGCGCTCCGCCGATGCGGCCACGTACTCTTCCTTCGATCGCTGTGTATCCCGGCAGAACGGGCAGGGGAGATCGCTTCCCGTTTCCGCGATCCGCCTGAGACTGCTCATGGCCTCCCCTACCAGAGCCACCGGCGGCACGCCAAGGTGGGACGCGAGCGAGCGGTTCGTTCGAACGATTTTCCACGCGCGGTCGTGCACCACGATGTAATCACTGATGGCGTCGATGTCTTCCACCCATTGCCGTTTGGAGCGCTCCAGTTGCGAGAATCGCCGGAAATTCTCCAGCGAAAGCGCCGCATGACTCGCCAGCGCATTCAGCAATCGTTTCTCATTCGCACTCAGCGTCTTTCGGTCCCGGATTAGGCAGAGTGTTCCCAGCCTTTCATTGTCGCTCGCCGCGATCCGTACAAACACAATCGTTCCCGCCTCTTCTGGAAAGGGCATGCCCGCGGCAATCTCCTTGGGGATCGCTCGTGTCTCCACGTCGTTCTGGGTTGCCCGCGCGCACGAAATGAGCCAGTCTGCACCGGCTTCCGTTGTAGCGCCGGCGCTTCCCGGCATGGCGTGAAGTTCCGTTTCGCGTCCACGGTAAACGGCCACGCCTCCCCAGATAGCATCCAGCATTCGCATCGAACGCAACGCAAACTGTTCCAGAAAATCCGGGAGATCTCGCGACTGCGCCGCCTCCACCGCCAGTTCCATTAGTTCCTCGGCCTGTCTTGACATCGCCAGGTGCAGCTCCGCCCTTCCGCGCTGACGCGTAGGATGATGCGACGGTCTTGGCTTTATTCTGCGCATCGACCAGAGGGAGGCGTCATGCGTCTCAAGTTGCGAGGCGCTGCCCACTCCAACCCTACCGGGGAGTCTCAATGTGAGTCAATCGCCCGGCAGTGTCATGTAGCGAAATTGCCTATAGTGGCGGGGGCTCCCTATTCTCTCCGTGTCTCAGCCTGAGACCTCAGCCTGTCGAGTCCCGTCCGCCTGAGACAAATGGTACTGCAAAGCGCAGTCGCCATCATGTTCTAAATCTTCCATAACTTACTGTTCTTCTGTTACTTACCGGTGCTCGACCAGTTCCGATGCGGCTATTTCCACAACTGTCCGCCATGGCATCCGACGTGCCTTCTCTTAGGCGGGGCATCTTCCAATCCATTGAGGAGTAGTGTCGATGAGAATTAGCGGGTGGAAAAAGTTGGCTCTGGCCACGACTGCGGCGCTCGTTTTCTCGGGCGCTTCCGGATATGCACAG
>DATNLB010000532.1:0-3429 GCA_035603095.1 Candidatus Acidiferrales bacterium | reverse complement strand
GTCCACAGGTTGTCTGACCCAACTCATCGAAGGATCGGGCGACGAAATGGACTTGGACCTTGTTATTAATGGCGCGATGATGGCACCCCAAGCCAACCGCTGCTACCTGCCGGTGGAGCATTCGCTGCTTACCCCCAGCATTATCCGGAACTTTTCGCAGGAATTCATCAGGCACTATGATCGGGGCTGCCGTAACTGCCGCGAGGCTGTGCTGCCGGTGATGCGCGATTTCGACGAGGCAACGAGGGTCTTTACTTATTCACTAGGTCGTGCGATTCCCTAAGCCAGTCCGGGTCCGAAAGGCTGCGGTCCGGGAACTCCGGCCGTTATTTCATGGTTCGGAATTGGCTCTCGGAAAAGGGATTGCCGTCCGAGTCGTGCGGCCGACTATGCGTTTTGGTGACACGTATCGGCGAGTAAAAGAACCACCGGCCTGGACCTCATCGACGCGCCGTTGCATGCAGGGTGAGTTGACCGACGTTTTGTTCCGGCCTTCGTCGGAACACCGCATTCAAGAACCGCCCTGATGATCGAAAAATGCCTTACCCGTCTGCAACGCAATCCACCTCAACCTCAACTAACCATTCGCGATTGATGAAACCCTTCACCTCGACGAAGGTGGTGGCAGGCCGGATTGCGGCAAAAAAACTCGCCATGCGAACGGGCTGCGGCTTCCCATTGCGAGACATCGGTCAACATGATTCGCGTCCGCACCACAGTGTCCAAGGAAAGGCCAGCGTCCGCCACAGCATCCCTGATGATCTCAAGGCATCGTCTCGTTTGGCCATAGACGTCGCCAGGACAAGCTACGCTTCCGTCTGCCGCGAACGGCGCAGTGCCTGAAACAGCAACGATTTGTCCTACCCTGACGGCTCGTGAAAAGCCGATTCGCGGCTCGAGCGGCGATTTCGACGAAACAAGTTTACGCATAGCAACTTTGGCCTCCTCGTAGCTTCTACGCAGACTGCTCTCCTGGAAGTTACAAACGGCTCCGAGTCTTTCTTGCACTGTTTGAAAAATGCGGTTGCCGGAGTCGATACCATAGCCTACGGACGCTCCGGAATCGTCGGCTACTCTTTCCTAACCCGATTGTGGAAGAGTGCCCCGTCACCCTCTCACAAAGCGGGCAGGTCCCGACTTTCCCTATGGAAACTGCCCGCGGTTTGGGACGCTCACTTGGCGGCCGCCATCTGCGGCGTTTGTTCGCCAATCTTCCCGGAATAAAGGATGAATTTGAACGGATCGGTATTCTGGTTCTTCTCCATCAGCTTCAGATACACGAGCCGCTTGGCATTGGCCACTGCCGAGCTGTGATCGAACCTATCCCCGGACGATTCAAGCAATGAGGCTGCCAGCTCGTATTTGCCGTCCGCGGCCAAGCGTTCCACGGCCTTGACAAACTGACGTTCGGACACGCTGAGATAGTCCACCAGTAGTTCCGTGTGGTCGGCGCGCGTCAGATGGTCGAGCCCTTGCAGATTCGGCTGCCAATAACCCACATTCTGATCGTAAAGACGGTCGATCACGTGTTCACGCAAAATCAGATAAGGCAGATACACGTCAGGCCGGCCCTTGAGCAGGCCCGGAGGAGTCAGGTTGGCTTGGTATATCGCAGCGCGCTCATCGCCGCGGCGGATGGCTATCAGGACCTGCTCGCGCAGCCATTCCAGGTCGGTTTTGAGCTCCGACAGCAATACAGCAGAGGTGAAATTCCGCGTGAGGGGCTCGTGGCCATGGAGCAAATACTGCGGATTCTTTTGAACGACGATATCAATCGCGTCCAGCAGCCCTTGCAGATCGCCTTCCTCAAGGAAGGGCGCACCGAGATAAGGCATGATGAAATCGCCGACGAACATGACGCCCAGATCGGGCAGATGGATGAACATGGCGTCGTGAGTTTCACCGCCTTGCACGGGAATGAGCTCGATGCGCGTGCCAGCGATTTTCAGCTCCGTGCGGCGGTCGATGGTGACGTCGGGCTTGAAGCTGCGCACATCGTCAAAATTAAAGCGTGTCCCGAAAAACTGCTTGCGGAAAATGTCGCCAGTGTTGCCGAGGGCAATCTCTTCTTCGTAGTTGCTTCTTGCATAGAATTTCACGCGAGGGTTTAGCGAGCGGAAGTACGTCTGCCCGCCGATGTGATCCCAATGAGAGTGAGTGATAAAGACGGTCGTCAGTTCCGGCAGGCCGGGCGCATACGCTTGCAACGCTTCGTAGGCGGCTTTGGCGGAGTCCGGGCGCGTGCCCGCATCGATGCCAATCAGTTCGCGGCGATCGTCGGAGACCACGAAATAGTATTCCGTGAACTCGAAACCGGAGAGCGCGTAGACACGCTCCGGCACGATCTGACTGATGCGGCGGGGAACGAAAGCGTTGCCGGTTGCGGCGTCCTCCGAAAAAGAAGTGGTGAGGGTAATCGGGCGATCGAAGTCTTTGTAGCCGCTGCGCCGAAGATAGTCTTGGGCCTTTGCCTGGTCTCCGTCAGCAAGAGCTAGCTTTCCGAGATGATAGTAGACTTCCCGCAACCAACCAACATGAGGCGCTTTGTCGACGTTTTCGAGGCACCAGGCCAGCTCGGCTTCGGCCGCCTTTCTCTGATGAAAAACGCCGGGAAGTTCAGAGTGCACGATTCCGGCAATCCAGTTCACAACGAAAATCTTCCCGCCGGAAAGCTGCTTGGCCTGATCCAGTATCCCGATGGTTTCTTTCACGTAGCCCACGCGGTGTATCAGGGATACCGAGGAAGCGTGCTGTGCCCGCAACAAGCCGATGGCGCTCAGATACAGAGCTTTTTGGCTGTCTGCCAGGCGCGGCTCAAATTCCTTCAGCCGCGCGGTGAAAAACTCCGCGCCCTCGCCTTGCAGGTTCGCGTTCGCATATTCGGCCATGAGCAGGAAAAGCAACTGAGGATCCTGTGGCGGGGCCACGCTGTTTACGGCCTTCAGGTACTCGAGTTCTGGGCGATGAGAAACGGTAACAGAGCTGACCCTGCTGTCTGCCGCAGCGGTCGTTTTGTAAAGGACGGTAACCGCAGAGACCAGCAGTAGTGCACCGAACGCGTAGAAGATGGTTTTCATAAGAGGGCTCCTCTCTTTCTGTCTGTCGTCTCCTGTCAAATTAGATGTATATGCATCTATCTCGTCACAAATTTTTTTAGGGTGCTAGCGCCGCCTCGGTTATTTGTGAGACCGCCTGTTTCATGCTTGTCCAGCCGGCGTCCCCCAGCTCCTTTAGCAGCCTCCGTTGTGCGGCCTGCCAGAAGGGCTGAGCCGCCGCCAGCTGCCTCCGGCCAGCCCGGGTAAGGCTGAACAGACGCTCCCGCTTGTCTTTTCCACGCCTGGCGCGAATCCAACCTTGCTTTAGCATCAGCCGCAGCGTCCGGGTCAGCGTCGTGCTGTCCATCGCAAACCCCGCGCTCAACCGCTTTTG
>DATNLB010000056.1:0-2155 GCA_035603095.1 Candidatus Acidiferrales bacterium | reverse complement strand
TCGATCATTCATCTGGAACTGGGCGAACCGGATTTTCATCCCGCCGCGCCCGTCGTGGATGCGCTGCGCAATGCCGTAGCCGCGGGCCGCGACCGTTACTGCTCCACGCGCGGCGTGCCGGCCCTGCGCGAAGCGATTGCGGACTATTTGAAGCGCACTCGAAGATTGAATGTCGAGTCGGAGCAGGTCCTGGTGGCGCCGGGCTGCAAAATGGCGCTTTCCCTGGCGATGATGGCGCTGATCGAGCCCGGCGACGAGGTGCTCTATCCCGATCCCGGATTCCCAATTTATCCATCGTTCACTCGCGGGCTGGGCGCAACCGCCGTTCCTTTTTGGCTGGAAGAGAGAAACAAATTCCAGCCGGACATGGATGAAATCGCGCGAAAGATCACGCCGAGCACGACCATGCTGATCTTCAACTCGCCGAATAATCCGACGGGAACGGTTTTCAGCGATGCGGTTCTGGAGAAACTCGCCCGGCTCGCCACGAAACACGACCTCTGGGTTCTTGCCGACGAGGTCTACGCGCGCATCCTGTTCAGCGGGGAATACAAGTCCATCTGGTCGCTTCCCAGCATGGCGGAGCGCACGGTGATCATCGATGGATTCTCCAAAAGCTTTGCCATGACCGGTTGGCGGCTGGGGTACGCCGTGGCGCCCGTGGAGGTGATCGATGCCATGGACCTGCTGGTCTTGAACACGTTTACGTGCGCGGCGGAATTTACCCAGGTGGCGGCCATCGAAGCGCTGCGCGATTCCACAAACGCCGTGGAGGCGATGGTGGCGGAGTACCGCAAACGGCGGGATCAGTTCGTCGCCGGGCTCAATCAAGTCCCCGGATTTCGCTGCCAGGCGCCAGATGGTGCTTTCTACGCGTGGGTGAATATCGAAAATACGGGGCTCTCGGCGGAAGAAGTACAGAAGCTTTTATTGGAAGAAGCAGGCGTGGCGGGAATTGCCGGGGCGGCCTTCGGTCCGGGCGGCAAAAAATATCTGCGCTTCTCGCTCGTCAGTGCCCGGAATCTGCTCGAGGAGGCTTTGGAACGCATCCAGCGCGTTTCGGTTCACTGGCGCGCCGCGGTTTTGCGTTGATTTGCGATTTTCGAAGCTTGTGGAGTATGCAGGGAACTGACGTGGGACCGGGAAAAATGAAACATTTGATTCACGTTGGAACTGCTCTGCTCGTCACCTTCGCGGGAGCTGACATGGCGCACGCGCAAGCGAAACCGCTGCCGAGCGCGGACGTTCAGAAAATCTACGACCGCTTTCTGAAGCAGATCGATCAAATTCCCATCTACGACAACCACTCACACGCAACATTTCCGGATGACTCCGACATGGACGCCATGGCTTCGCCCCCCGAGGAAAGCACGGTGATGCGCCTCCGCGACACCAATCCGGAATTTGTCGCCGCCGCAAAGGCACTTTTCGGCTACCCCTATGATGATTTCAAGCCAGAGCATGCGAAGTGGCTCGTCGACAAGAAGAAGGCCGCGGAAGCGGCGGGAGGCACCGCGTACTGGGACAGCATCCTCGACAAAATGAACATCGAGACGTGCTTGGCCAATCGCGTGGCGCTGGCCCCGTACCTCGATCCCAAGCGATTTCATTGGGTGTTCTTCGTCGATTCTTTCCTCTTTGCCTTCGACAATCACAATCTGATCGCCAAGAACGGCGACATGGCCGTATACATTCCGTTGCAGGAAAAAGTGCTGCAGCGTTACATGAAGCAGGAAAACATAAATGGCCTGCCCGCCGATCTAGCCGGTTACGAAGGCTTCGTCCGCCAAACGCTGGCGGACAACCAGAAAAAGGGCGGAGTGGCCATGAAATTTGAGGCCGCTTATTTCCGCACGCTCTATTTTCGCGATCCGCCTCGCGAAAAAGCGGAAGCGGTCTACGCCCAGTTCCACGCTGGCGGGGTGCCCTCGGAAGAGGACTACAGAATATTCCAGGATTACATTTTTCGCGTGCTGATCGATCAAGCTGGGAAGCTGCACCTCCCCGTACATTTTCACAGCGCGGTTGGCATTGGTGACTACTTCAGCCTGCGCAATGGCAACCCGCTGAATCTGGAAAACGTGCTGCGCGACCCGCGCTACAGCAACGTGAATTTTGTGCTGTTTCACGGCGGCTACCCCTACACTCTGGACAT
>DATNLB010000654.1:0-11173 GCA_035603095.1 Candidatus Acidiferrales bacterium | reverse complement strand
ATCCACCAGGCGCATGAAAGCATAGAGCGCGGCCAGGGCGTCACGCTTCGTCTTCGGGAGAAGAAAAAAAGCGTAGTAGAAATTGCTGCGGGAAGCGCGCGCGATGCCATGGCAGGTTTCGTAAGACGCTTCGATCGATTCGCTCGATAGGGGCGCAGCATGCTGCGCCCCCATAACTGCGGGCGCTGGCACTTTCTCACCGGAGTTAGAATTCTTGTTTAGTAGATGCTTTACGAGGGCGCGGCCCAAGAGTCCCGCTTGCTTCACTTTGCTGACGGCCGGGCGGTGGTGGAGGGTGTCATATCCCATCGCTTCGATGGCATCGAGTACGGCCCAACCGCCGCGGGTAAACATCTCGAGGTCCACGCTCAGGCGTCCATCGACCATTCTTGCGAGAGGCCTGCCTTCTGCAAAGAGGACGTGTGTGCGCGCGATCAGATCCTTCATCAAACGCATGTAGCGCTCATCGAAGCGCCGTTCGACGATGTCGCTCTCGGAGAGCCCCTGCGCCGCGGCCGCATCGAGCGGAATGTAAATCCGTCCGATCTCCAGGTCACGAGAGACATCCTGCCAGAAGTTCGCGAGCTGCAGCGCCGTACAAGTTGCATCCGACAAACGCTGGCGCTGCTCGTCGCGATAGCCACACAGGTGCAGCACCAGCCGTCCCACGGTATTTGCCGAGTACCTACAATATCCGAGCACGGCATCCCAGTTCGGATAGCGCTTCACGGTCTGGTCCTGACGGAAAGCTTTCAGGAGGTCCGCGAAGGGCTGCCTGGGAATATCCTTCGCGACGATCGTCTCGCGCAGCGCTACGAAGACCGGGTGCGAGGGTTTTCCCTGGTAACACCCATCCAACTCGCGCTCCCACCAATGGAGCAATTCCAGCGCCCGCGCCGCATCGGGAACTTCGTCGCCGAGATCATCCGCCCAGCGGCAGTAGGCATAAAGGTTGTAGAAATGCTGGTGCAACGCTTTAGGGAGAAGCCACGATACGACGTTGAAATTTTCGTAATGGTGCGTGGCCAGCCACTTGGTATATTTCTGCGCTTCTTCCGCCGAGCAGCCGGGTTCGGGTGCGTAGCGCGTTATCTCGATTTCGCCGGGGAGCAACATCAGAAGAGAGAATCTCCTTGCATAGGCATGAGTGCAAAAGGGACACACAGCGGTCCACCTCGGAAGGCGGACCCCACAAAATCAAAACACAAAAGCAGCAGTGATTCGTCGCGTTTAGTATTGCAAAGCATTCCGGGATGCCAAAAGCACGAATGGCGGGTGAGGTTCGCGTGCACCGGGAAATTACGGCCGCACGGCCAACTTGATCTCGCCGCTGCGCGACTTCATGCGCGCAAACGCTTGCGGCAAGTCCGCCAGCCGAATTTCTTCGGTAACGAAATCACGAGCCGAAATGTCCCCTCGCCGAATGGCTTCCAGCGCTTCGCGAAAGAACCGTGGTGTGTGATGAAAGGGTGAAATCAGCTTGATCTCCGAGTAGTGAATCGCCGCCGGGTCGATTTCCACGCGGGTGCCGGAAGGCAGGCCGCTAAAGAAATTCACAACACCGCCGCGCCGCACCATCGCCAGGGCCTGCTGCCAGGTGGCCGGATTGCCCGCCGCTTCGACCACGGAATCCGGTCCAAGCTGGTCTTCGGTAAGCGCTTTTACGGCGGATACGACATCATCCGTCTCGGTGACGTTGAAGGCCGCCACCGCGCCCAGCCGCTTGGCAATATCGAGCGGCGCCGCGCGCCGCGCTAAGGCGATGACGCGCACCCCGCGTCTTGAAAGCATGCGGACAAACTTTAGTCCGATAGGACCGCAGCCGATCACCGCAGTGGTATCTCCGGCCCGCACCTCCATCTCGTGAATTCCGCGAAGCACGCAGGCCAGGGGTTCGGCCAGGGCGGCACTCTGATCGTCTACTGAGTGCGGCACCTCCAGCATATTTTCCACGACGATGCGGCCGGGGATCCGCATGTAATCGGCGTAGGCGCCATTGTTGAACAACAGGTCGTCGCAAAGATTCTCCTGGCCACGGCGGCAGTGATAGCAGCGCAAACAAGGCGCTGAATTCGCGGCGATAACGCGCATGCCGATCCGCCAGCGTGGATCCACCCGCTTGCCCACGGCCGCGATTTCGCCGACCAGTTCGTGGCCAAAGATGGCAGGCGGTTGAATCATTTTCGCGTGATAGCCGCGCTTCCAGACCTTGAGGTCGGTGCCATCGGTAAGCGCCAGCCGGACGCGCACCAGAACTTCGTCGGCCGCCAGAGCGGGCACGTCGATTTTTTCAATGCGAAGATCTTCGCTGCCATACAGCACGGCCGCGGTCATCTTCGAGGGCACCGTGGCGTGGGTTACGGCAGCTTTCACTTCTTCGCCTACTTCCAACTTCTTTGGCGTCGTCGTGCTCATGCGTGTGTGATCAAAATCTTGAGTGATTCCACCGTTGGCTTGGCGGCCAGATCCAATGCTTCTTGGATTCTAGCCAACGGAAAACGGTGCGTCACAATATCCATGACCGGCAGTTTCTTCTTTAGCACCAGGTCGGCCCCTGCTTCTTGGATGTCCACCGCCGCACTATAGCTGCCCAGGATTTCTTTTTCGTCGATCCCCACCGCCGCAGCGGGAAACTCAATTCTGGTTACCGGGTCGTTTGCGGCGAACAACAGCACGCGTCCCCCGGGCCTTGCCGCTGCCAGCGCATCGACCACAACAGACGGCTGCGCCACAGCTACCAAAACCGCGTCGGCGCCCCGACCCTCCGTCCGGGCTTTCATGTGTTCCACAAGCTTACCATCACTGGGGTCAAAGGACTCCAACGCTCCCAAAGTTAAGCTCTTCGCGCGCCGGATGGCCATGGGATCGCTGGTATAGAGCTTCGCACCTGCCAGATTTGCCACCATCAACAATTGCAAGCCGATGGGGCCGCAGCCGGCGATCAGTACCGTTTCGCCCGCCGCTACGCGAGCCTTCTGCACGGCTTTCAGAATCGTGTTGATCGGCTCGATAAACGTGGCTTCCTCGAAGCTGACATTGTCGGGCAGGGCGACGATCCCGCGCTCGGCCACCCAGGGCATGGCTTTTACGTATTCGGCGAAGCCGCCGCCGTTTGGCGTGAACCCGCCTGTCAATCCCGTGGTCTTGTACTGCTTGCATTGGGAGAAGTGGCGGCGTTCGCAATAGAAACACTTCCCGCAGGGGATGTGGTGAAAGCTCATCACGCGGTTGCCGAGCTTCCATTTCGTGACGCCACGGCCAACGGCAACCACCGCGCCTGCTAATTCATGTCCGAGGATTTGCGGCGGCGGAACGTAAGCGTGAAAAATCTTCTTGATGTCTGTGCCGCAGACCCCGCAGGCAGCAACCTTGATGAGGACTTCGCCATCGCCCACTTCGGGCACGGGGACTTCCTCGACGCGGACGATTCCCTTTTCGCGGTAGACACCGGCGCGCATGGTCTTGGGGACTGGACCTACTGCGTTCGTCCTACCCGCGAGAGTCCCGAGTGCGCTCATACAGTGGCGACTTTCTCGTGAGCAACAGGCAACGCTGCAATAAAATCATCCAAAAAGCTAGCCAGTCTCTGTGCTGCTTGGTTGCTTTGCCGTCCAAATCGGACGAGGTTCGGCAGTTTGCTGGGCCGCCTAACGATTGCGTTTATTAGGCTCATCGGCTTAATCGCGCCCTGCGGGGTCAAACACCGATCGAAATCAATTGGCAGATCTTCGTCAGCGGCATCGCTGACGGCGCGAATCGTTACACCGGGCACGGCGGCCGCCGCGAAGTGAGACATGATGATGGCCGATTCCATGTCAACCGCTTCTCCAAAAAACGCGAGTCGCGCTTTTTCCTCGGCGGTCGGAACGATTCGGTCCACGGTGATCAGCGTTTCTATCGGCAACGCCCCTTGCTGGATGGCCCGCTCGCGGAACACCAAATCGGAGTCGGCATTTGCATCGTTCCGGAGAGTTCGGGCCTTTAGAGGCACAATCAGGTCGCCCGGTCTCAGTCCCTCTTTCAAAGCACCGGCAAGTCCGGACGAAATAACCAGATCGGGCTTTCCTTCTTGTAGAAAAGTTCTCTTAGCCAAGGTTACTCCACACGCGGCATGGCCGATGCCCGTCAGCAAGACCTCCAAATCATTGTCCCCAAATGTCGTCTTGAATGACGAACCATTCTCCAGAGTGCGCTTCTTGAATTCGCGCAGCTTGCGCCAGGGGGCGAATTCGGCTTCGACGGCGAATGTGACGAGGATACGCATCAAATCTTTTCAGATGCCGCCCTAAAGGGCGACGATACAAAAGCAAAAATACCGGTCTGAAGACCGGCCACTACAAAACCCTAGGCGGCGGCGTGGGCCATGCGCTTGGCTCGGCCCTTGGCGATGTAGCCGTTGG
The DNA here is from genome assembly GCA_035603095.1 of Candidatus Acidiferrales bacterium. Lineage (GTDB taxonomy): Bacteria > Acidobacteriota > Terriglobia > Acidiferrales > UBA7541 > Acidiferrum. The sequence goes on along the minus strand of DATNLB010000654.1, from coordinate 6,773 downwards.
CTTCGTACCAGCGCACCGCGCGCTCGAGCGCCGCGGCAACCGGCCCTGCCTGAAATCCCAATTCACGCTTGGCGCGCGCGCAATCCACAAACATCATGTGCCGGGCGATCTTCACGCCCTCGACCGGAATCTGCGGCTCACGCCCTAGCAGCCGCGAAAACGCCGTATTGGCATAGGCTACACCCAGCGCGAGTCCGTGAGGAATTTTCAGCATGGGCGCGCGCAGGCCCGTTATCTTCGCGAGTGTGTCCAGCATCTCCTTCAGCGTAAGATTCTCTCCGCCGAGCAGGTAGCGCTCGCCGACCTTGCCTTTTTCGGCGACCAGCAGGTGCCCTGCCGCACACTCTTCCACGCCCACAAAATTCAAGCCGGTCTTCACGTATCCGGGCATATTGCCATTCAAAAAATCCAAAATGATTTTTCCGGTGGGCGTCGGCTTCCAGTCCCACGGACCTACCGGTGTCGTCGGCATCGCCACAATGACAGGCAATCCACCTTTCGCGGCGACGAGCGCTTCCTTTTCCGCCATCCATTTCGAGCGCTTGTAGTGGCCCACCATTTCTTCCAGCTTGGCGTCGGTGAATTCATTCGGGTGCTGTGGCCGGTCGACGGCGATGGTTGCCACCGTGCTGGTGTAAATCAACTGCTCAACGCCGGCACGCTTCGCGGCCTCCAGAAGATTCTTTGTTCCGCCGACATTCGAATCGTAGATGTCTTGCTTGCGTTTGGCCCACAAGCGGTAATCCGCGGCGACGTGAAAAACGCGCTTCACGCCTTTCATCGCGCGCTCGAGCGAGGCGGGGTCGCGCAAATCCCCGGTCACATACTCGAGCGGCAAATCCGCAATGGCGCGATTGGTGCTCGAAGCGCGCAGGAGCACGCGCACGTCGTCGCCGCGGGCCACCAACTGCCGTGTCACATGGCTGCCCAGAAAGCCCGCCGCGCCTGTAACCAGCGTGCTCATGCGAATTTGATGCCTTCTTCATCCGCTCTTGCTTTGTGTTCGAGGTGTACCTCCGACGTGCCGGTTGGCGGCTGGCTCCGTGGCTCGCGCAGGAGCACCGGCTCAACAAGACGTGAAAAGGATTCCCACCAAATACTGCCGATTCGTTTGCGGGCTTCGGCGGTTTTCTGCGACAAAGCTTGAACGGCCGGAAGTGCGGAGTTCGATTCTCCGCGCACGGACGAAATCACACATCCATCCAAATCCAGAGAATCCGCCAGCTGGAACAAATCCGCTACATCGCTCACTTCCGTTTCCGGAGTAACCCGCAAGTGAACGCAGGTCAAAAAGCCAGACAGCCTCGCGGCGCGGATGCCCTCCACGGCCAATTCCGATGTGCCCGGAAGGAGGCCGCTGGACGCAGCATGCGGCGCGCCAGACTCCAGGCGAACGGTCAGAAAGAGCCGCGACACCGGCTGAAACTCATGAATGCGGCGGCGGAGAAAAGTTCCCGCGGTTTCGAGGAAAACAAAATGGCCGCTCTGGGTGATGGCGCGAACCAGATGCGCAATGCCGGGATGACACAGCGGTTCGCTTCCCCCGATCCAAATGACCGGCGAGCGGCTGCCAATAATATCGCGGATCTTTTCGTGTGAAACCGGATGGCTGGAATCGGGATGCAAAATTTCGGCCGCATCCACGGATTGGATGGGGCGGACGCCTCGCGCGAGACGCAGCTTCTGCGCGAGCCGGGCCAGGGTGAGGTCCGCAGTAAGCCGCAGGGGGAAGCGCATCATGCGCTCTAAAACCCGCGGCGCAGCCGAAATTCGCTGGGCTGGAATTTCAGTGCCACATACTCATCCGCGCCGCGCGATTGGTTGGCATACCGCGCCAGCGCATAGACCGGAAAGGAATTCCGGTAGAGGTGGTATTTCAGGTAAAACACGCCCGGGAAACCCGTGCCCGTGAAATCCGGCTCGCTCCACGAGCCATCTTCTTTCTGTTCGTTCACGAGGTAAGAAACCGCTTTGACGATGGCAGGCTCGTGGACATCCGCGCCCGCGAGCAGCCCAATCAAGCCCCAAGCCGTCTGCGAGGGTGTGCTCGGTCCCTGCCCTTTTGTGGTCGGCATCTCATAGCTTCGCAGCGACTCGCCGAAGCTGCCGTCGGCCTTCTGCATCGCGCGAAGCCAGAGCACGGCGCGCTGGCAGTAATCGCGCGCGGTCAGCGAAACGGTTTCCAAGGCGCGCAATACACCGCTGGTTCCGTAAACGTAGTTGACGCCCCAGCGGCCGAACCAGGAGCCATCGTCGGATTGGTCTTTCAGCAGAAACTTCACGGCGCGCTGAATGGCGGGATGTTCCGCGGGCCAGCCAAACCTGCCCAGGCATTCGACCACGCGCGCGGTGACATCGGCTGTGGAAGGATCGATCATCGCGTTGTGATCCGCAAAAGGAATGTTGCAGAGGAACTTCTTGTCGTTATCGCGGTCAAACGCGCCCCAGCCGCCGTCGCGGTTCTGCATGCTGAGCAACCATTGGATTCCACGGCGTATGGCGCCTTCCATGCGCATGGGATCGGGGTGTTTCACGCGCTGGAGCGCCATCAGCACGAACGCGGTGTCGTCGACGTCGGGATAAAAATCGTTGCGAAATTCGAAGGCCCAGCCGCCCGGTTCGGCGTCTTTGTTCTTCACCTGCCAGTCGCCCGGCCCGAGCACCTGCTTCGAGAGCATCCAGTCCGCGGCCTTCACCAGGGCCGGATGATCCGCGGACAACCCGGCTTCTTCCAGGGCGACCATGGCGATACACGTATCCCAAACCGGCGAAACGCACGGCTGCATGCGGATGGTGTCGCCCTCTTCAATTTCAAATCGCGAAAACTCCTTGATTTCCCGCCATGTCAGCGGATCGTCCGGGCCGTGTCCCAAGGCCATCAGCGCGAAAATCGAATTCATCATCGCCGGGTAGATTGCCGCGAGTCCTTCGGTCCGCTCGATGTGATTCAGCATCCAGGTCTTCGCTTCGCGCAGCGCCCGCTGGCGCAGCGGCTTCCAAGGGAATTTCTCGTAAAGCTTCAATCCGCGATCCAGCGCCAGGAAGACGTTTTTCCAGGAGATGAGCTGCGTGCTCCAATCAAATGCGGCAGTCTTCCTGGTAGGGTCTTTGAACAATTCATCGACGCGCGCGCGCTCCGGCAAGCGCCAATCTGGCCGCAGCGAGGACAAGATGGCCATGGGGATCACGATGCCGCGCGTCCAGGAAGACATCTCGTAAATGTTGAAATAGAACCAATTCGGCAGGAGCATGAACTCCGGCGGGATTGATGGAACAAGCTCCCATCCGACCGCGCCGATCAGGGCCAGGTAGAAACGCACGTAGGAATTCGTGTGCTCAAGGCCGCCGAGAAGATGGACGGTCTCGCGCGCTTGCACCAAATGGGGTTCTTCCGTGGAATCGCCCGCCAGCTTCAAGGCGAAATATGCTTTGCAGGTGGCATTCAGCTCCGAAGGCCCGCCAGGATAGATGGACCAGCCGCCGTCGGCGAGTTGCCGGCGGCGTACGTAGTTTGCGAGCTTGGCAATGCGCTCCGGATCGGCCTTTCCCAGAACATGCAAATAATAGATGTAATCGGATTCGAGGGTGGTGTCCGCTTCGAGCTCGCCCTGCCAGTATCCTTCCTCTGCCTGGAGCGAAAGGAGATGATTTGCGCCGCGCTCGATGGTTTTTTCAAGACGCTCCGCCCAGTCCTGTTCCTGCCAAGACGCAGGCACGGGTGCAACGGAAATCTCTTGTCCCATTCGAGCGAATGAGGCCATTAGCGCTCCCCTAGAGCGAACCGACAATCTGGCTGGCCTATACAGCCAGCACTAAGATCAGTTAACTGCCGTGTTGCGTATCACTTCCCCACAAAAGCAGCGCCGCGGTTAGGATTCGGGTAATACGAGTACTATTAAATTATCGCCGCCTTCGGCGTGACGGTCAACGGCTAAGATGCGCCATTCGCAACCCCGCGTCGTCAAATCGAAACACTTGGGGGGTCCTCTAGCATTCGATGCACGAGCACACGGAGCGGCTCAGGCAAGGGCTCACCCTCGCGCTGCGATACAGATGGTTTTTCTCGAAGCAACCGTGAAGGGAGCTTCATCCACGCCGGTCCCATCGAGGAGAAGGCCTCCGACGATCCGCGAAGCACAAGTGCATCCGCGCGGTCTAGAGCCACGCGAGCCGAATCCTTGAAATCTTCCTTCGCCGGATCGACCACAGAAAAATAGAGACTGGGCCTCAGGAACTGCAGCAAGGAGTTGCTTTCCACGATCAGGGGTGGCAACTCCGCCTTGGCATCCGCAAGCGTTTCCTGCAAGGCAGTCCTCAGGAGTGGCAGGCCCTCCGCGAGAAATCCTTGTTTGGTTCTGAGCCAGAACGATCGCCTTGCCCCGGCTGACAGGAAACGGGCGCTGTCCGTTCCCGTGTCCGCCTGCGACTCCCAGTTGATCGCGCAGACGTGTTCATCCGGCGCGCAATCACAATTCTCGCCATTCTGCGCGCAGACGCCGTGCCCATACTGGGTGATCTTTCCCGCGATCCAGCTCGCGGGGCGAAACGCGGAGATCACGTCGCACACCAGTTGCGTCTTGCCAATGCTGCGCGTGTGCCCGCCAACAACGATCACGCGCCACTGCCTCAGCGAATTCTTCTCATTTGCCGCCAAGCTTTTCCTCTAGTCCTTTGATGCGTGCGGCCAGCTCCGGGAGCCGGCCATACCATGCGAACAGCTCTTTGAATTTTTGCAGCGAACGAGCCGGCGTTCCCCAAACAGTCTCACCGCTGCGAATGGTTTTTCCTCCGAGCACGCCGCTTTGCCCGCCGATCACCACACCGTCCTCCAGCTTGCAGCGCTCGCCAAAGCCCGCCTGCCCGCCCACAACCACGTGCTTTCCAAATACGCAAGACCCAGACAATCCTGCCAGGGCCGCAATCACGGAGTGCGCCCCGATCTGACAGTTGTGCCCCACGTGCACGAGATTGTCCAGCTTGACGCCTTCCGCGACGCGCGTGTCGTCGAGTGAACCGCGATCGATCGTCGAGTTCGCCCCGATTTCTACGTCATCGCCAATCTCCACGATCCCCGCCTGCGGAAATTTCCAATGCTTCCCTTCACCGAACGCATAGCCGAAACCGTCCGCCCCGATCACCGCGCCTGAATGAACCTCCACGCGATTCCCCAGGCGTACACCTGCGTACAGCGTGACCCGCGGGTGAATGCGGCAATTTTCGCCAATCCAACAACCCGCGCCGATCACCGAGTGTGCGCCGATCTGCGTGCCGGCGCCGACATGGGCATCTTCACCGATCACGGCGTACGGCCCGATATCGGCTTCCGGCGCTACCTGCGCGAGCGGCGCGACGATCGCCGTCGGATGAATCCCCGAAGCAATCGGGGCGCGCCCGAGCAGCAGGTCCGCTGCTCGTGCGAACGCCACCTTCGGTTGCCCACTCCGCAATACCGTTTTTCCCGGTAACGCCATTCCCTCAGCCGCAATAACACAGATCGCGGCCGAAGCCGCGGCCCGGTGCGCATGTTTCGCGGATTCCACATAAATCAAATCGCGCGCTCCCGCACGCTCCGGCGCGGCGACTCCGCCAAGTTCGGCTGCGCCATCGCCTTCCAGTTTCGCGCCAATCGCTTCGGCCACTTCCTTAGCAGTTCGTCTCATCATCTACCTCACTGGAAATCGTAGAGCGACGGCTCGCCCTTCGGCCTGGTGTTCCACCGCCCGTGCACCCACACCCATTGCTCCGGATACTTCCGGACAATTTCTTCGATCACTTTCGTGAACTTTTTCGTATTCTCCAGAACGTCCCGCCCCATATCTCCAGTCCGAATCAACTCGACTGGCGGCTCGAAACGCAACCGATATTTCCGTCTGCGTTCATCCCAAACCGCATATCCAGGTACGACCGCCGCTCCGGTATGCAATGCCATGCGAGCGATCCCCGTAGTCGTGCTGGCCGGCTTCCCAAAGAAATCCACGAACATGGCTTCGTCCGGCATGGTGTTCTGATCCGCCAGAATCCCGATCGTGCCGGCATCTTTCAACACCTTCAGCATCACGCGCGCCGACTCATTTTTGAAAATCGGACGATTCCCTGACAAACACCGGTAACCATTGACGAGCGCATCAATCCTCTGATTGTCGATTCGCCGGGCCATGTAGTGCAGAGGAAATCCATAAAGCGCGTGGGCAAAGGAAGACAACTCCCACGCGCCGATGTGCCCCGTCAGATACAGCACGCCTTTCCCGCGCCGCTGGCCTTCCAGAAAGTTTTCGTGCCCATCGAGCACGACAAGCTGCTCGATGTTCTCCTTCGAATACTTCGGAAACCGGGCAAATTCCGCGGCCATCCAACCCAGATTCCGCAGCATTCCGCGAATGACTGCCCCGCGCTGCGCCTTTCTCCACTCCGGAAAGGCAATGCGCAAATTTACTTCCGCGGTTTTTCTCAATCCAGGCAGCAGCGCATAAAAAATACGCACCGCGCCTGCGGCAAGACTCCGCGCCAGCGGACGTGGCAACACACCCAGCCCTTTCAGAATGGCCCACACTGCCGCGTATTCGACCCATTCCTTCATTGCATGCCCAAGTTCGCCAGAGTTCCCCGCCGGGCGACAGTATGCAAGAGGTCCGTCGGTGGAAGATAGTGGTTCGATGTTAGACTCAATTTTCCGTGACCGAAACAACCGCCCCTATCATCGAGAATCCGCGCACCAGAACCGCCGCCCGAATCGGCTGGGCCATCCTCATCCTGGCAACGCTGTACGTTTGCTA
>DATNLB010000617.1:0-12449 GCA_035603095.1 Candidatus Acidiferrales bacterium | reverse complement strand
TCAGAAGTCTGTAAGTAGTTAGAATAGAAGGAGAAATACGACGCGCCCGTAGCTCAGCTGGATAGAGCGTCTGCCTTCGAAGCAGAGGGTCGGGGGTTCGAGTCCCTCCGGGCGCGCCATCTGCACTTACTTACTTTCAATCAGTTCACTTTCCCATTTTCTGTACCCGCTGAAAACTCGGAAACCTTAGGGAACACTAAGCCAGCCACCTTCGCTTGACCAAGGATCGCCCGAGCAATTTTTTTCTTGCTCGCCGCAAATTGCGGCATCAGGTTATCCCTTTCGCAGGCAAAAAATCTCGCGGGCCTCAGTCAACCTTGTGGGCCAAAGCCCCCAAGTCCCAATTGACCCCGGCAGTGCGGGTTCTGCCTCTGATGTCCGCGTATATATAGTGTTGCATTTCGGCCTTGAGGTTTGCCGACATACGGGCGGACAGGAAGCTATCGGTTGTGGGGTCGATGCCTGTGTTGTACGCGGGGCTGGCCGGGGAAGCGATCCCGAACCCGCTGACGATACCGCAAGTAGGAACCATACCGGTGCATCTTTGTGGTGGTGAAACGTAGTTGGTTGGCGTTCCTGCCGAAGGCGGCCGTGCTGTCTTGTACTGCCCATCCGCGGTGGCCGTTCCATCAAAGTACGGTGCATTGACAAACAGAGGATCGCCCGAAAACCATCTCGTCGTATCGGAACACGCAAAGTTGCAGTTGCTTCCGAAATAAAGATTCTTAAAATAATAGATGTCGGAATTCGTACCGGCTTGCACGTAGGCAGGACGAGTCGCTTGCCAAGCCACACTTACGTTGTTGACAAAGTGACCGTTCGTGGAGTTGTGCGAGTCAAACTCACCAATACTGGGCTCCTCGGAAAGATCCAAGCCGTTCTTATAGCAAGTGTTGTTCACGATCCAGAAATTTGTAACTTCATTGGCCGAGATACACTGACCGCCGTTGCCATAAACTATGTTGTTCGCGACCAGTGCACCGGGCGGGTAGGGACAGGTAATGGCGGGAGGCGCGGTGTCGGTGTCATAGTCGAGAATGATGCCGCCACCATCGGTGTGGTTGCCGTTCGCGTCCTTGTGGTTCGGGCTTTGGTCCACTTCCCCGACGACGATGTTGTTGGCGATTATCAGATGCAATCCATCATAAGAGTCAGAGCACTGATTTATGTTGTAGGAAATTCCGCTGGTCCAGCTGTAATACTGGGCGATGTTGGGATCGGCGCCGGCCGGGATGTAGCCGTTGTGGGCGATGATATTGTGATCGGCGGTGACGTAATCGCAGTTCTGCGTCCCAATGCCGGACCCGCCGGTATTGCTGATGACGTTGCCGTAGAATCGCACCGAGGAGTTTCCCTGACAGAAAAAACCATCAAGAGCCGTCCCCTGGCCGTCCAACGTCAGTCCGATGAATTGCACATAGGGAGTGGGAGGGGCGGCGATCGAACTTAGGTTAATCATCGGCGCTGCAATGAAACCGCCCGTCCACACCAGGAGCACATCGCCATCGCCATAATTCTTATAGGTGATCCAGGACGAGGAGCTGCCACCGTGCGGAGGGACGAATGTGTAAGGCAACTCATACCTGCCACTGAGCAGGCAAACTACCGAACCCGGCACGGTAGCAGCCGCCGCACCGATCAGTGTTTTTGGGTGAATGGTTCCGTCCGCATGCTTGCTTCCATCGTTGCTGTCGTTCCCGTTCGCTGCCGCATATATCGTGCAGTCGGTGGCGAGCGCGGCGAAAATCCCTCTATTGATGCTCGGCAGCGCTAAAGGTGCGCCGCTGTGGGCGAAGCCAAAGAAGGGGCCGATAACCAAACTTGTGAGCAGACATCCGAGGAAGACGGGGTTGGGCGTTTCCTTGATCATTCGATTCTCCTTGAGTAATCCCTGGACAATTCCTGGAGGAACCTCCTCCGTAGTCGCGACCTCCATCAATTTCTTGCTTCCTGTGGCTTTCTCGCTGGAGACAGTGAAAGGCTGTCCCTCGGAGTTTCCAGGAAGCAGGCCTAACTAAGGTTATGCACTCGACGGCAATGTGGAAACAATCCGGTAAATCTCGTATCCGGAAACAGGCGGACCTATGAAGTAGTCGTGGGGTAAAGGCCTGAAGATATTTGTCGAGCCCGCGGCTGGCCAAGGTCTAACAAACGGGTCCCGGACGCTTGATGCGGAAGTTAGCCGCAACACCCGGCGGAGGTGGATCTTCTCGGGTCCCTAAGGCCAGCAATCACTTCCGTCTCGCTAAGGGTTATCCGGCGGGGCGTAAAACCTGGCCCTTTAGAGCAGGGATATAAGCCCGGGTTAACCGCTAAAGCGGCGTCTTTTGCTGCTCCATGTACGCTTTGAGGATACCGATTGGTGCGCCGCAACTGGCGGCGAACTACGACGGGGACCAGAGAACACCCTTCCGATAGCGACGTGTTTAGGTCCGCTCGGGTTCACCCCAAAAACTTGGGAACAACACGGTGATGCAAGATGCAAGAAAGAGCCAGCAGAATCATCTACATAGGTTTTTCCGGAGCAATCGACAGGTCGTGGGTGCAACTCCCGCTCTCGGCTCCAATTTTTTTCGGTCCGGCCCGGAGACTTAGGTGTGACAGAACGTACCGGCTACATAGGTAACAACCGCGGACCGAACGGGTTTTCAAGTGGTTCGAGCACACGAGGTAGCGGGTAAACACATTGGACCTGCCAGATTGCGGTTGTCTATTCGCACCCGAGGTCCTCTCGGCGGATGCTTTCGGAACCGCCGCTCGCTGCCGGCCCCAGCTCCAAGTCGTCGAGCCGGGATGATCACCGGATGATCACCGCCTCAGGGAAAACGGCCACCCCCATTACCGTTGCGACCACGCTGTTGGTGGCCGTGCTGACCACGGAAACGGTGTTGGCAATTCTATTCGAGACATACGCAAAGGCTCCGTCGGGGGTGATGGCGACGCCGCGAGGGTTGGCTTGCACGGCGATCGTGGCTGTCACCGTGTTGCTGACCGTGTTGATCACCGAAACGTTGTTGGAGCCATCATTCGGCACATAAGCCGAGGCTCCGTTCGGAGTGATGGCCACGGTGATGGGGGTAGCGCCTACCGGAATCGTATTCACAACGGTATTGGTGGCGGTGTTGATCACTGAGACGCTGTTGGACAAATAATTCGCTACATAGGCGAAGGCCCCGTCCGGAGTGACGGTCAAGCCGACGGGGTTGTTTCCTACTGGGACCGTGGCCACCACGCTTTTGGTGGCGGTATCAATCACGGAGACGTTGTTCGTGGACTGATTCGTCACATAGGCGAAGGCCCCGTTCGGGGTGAAGGCTACGCCCCAAGGGCTAGCTCCCACATTGATCGTGGATACGACGGTCCTGGTAGCGGTGTCAATCACCGAGACGCTGTTGGCGACGCTATTCACCACATAGGCGAAGGCGCCGTTCGGCATGAAGGCCACTCCGATGGGAAAGTTCCCAACGGGGATCGTGGCCACGACGGTGTTCGTAAGAGTGCTGATCACCGAAACAGAGTTTGATCCGAATATCCATCCGGAATTGGTAATGTAAACTTCTTGTCCATTCGGCGAGATGGCCCCGCTAAGGGGCTGAATCTCCACCGGGATTACGTCTATCACAGAGTTGGTGGCCGTGTTAACCACCGCAACGCTATTCGATTTGTGCGTGGGCACATATGCGACGGACTGGGCCGCCGCCGAAACACATCCTAGCGCCGCTAGCAAGAGCAGCGCCAAGGACTGAACTGACCACAGCCAGCGCCGCCGTTCCTTGCGATCGCGAGTTCTGTAGTTGCACACCTGGGGTCGGTTGGCTGACATCGTTATTCTCTCCTCCCGTCAGAATTCCCTTGCAGGCAGCCGAACAGAGTCTCCAGCACGCCGGGAAATCAACGTTGCCTGTTGTAAATAACAAAGGGGAGAAGCCTTCACAACCCGGTGAATACCGCATTCACAAGGGGGAGATCACTCAGCGCGGCATGGGTCAATCTTTTCAGCGACTTCATAATAAAGGAGCTGCAGTCCCGCTCCAGAGACTTCCCGTTTGCGAACTGCTTCGGCTCAACATGCGCGGCCCGGCCCATGAAGCATCCTCTTATTCGCAAGAGCTCCGATTAACTTCGGGGGCATTCGCAGGGGAGCTTGAACCAATTGTCGTTGGCCGCCCCGCCGTCCGGCACACGGGAACCTCCATGATGTCGCTCAGTACGGGCATTTCACGGCAGGGCTACCTCTTAGTGGCAGCCTTGGCCGAGGACCTGAACGGTATTGAAGAGCCGGAAACTTTAGTATGGAGGTGACCGGAAACCTCCTCTAAGGGGAGCGAGCTTGCAACGAACGGAGAGGGTGCTCCGAGGCACGGGACGTCCTCCATAGCCGGGCTTATCAGTACCCTTTCTCAGGCATTCTACCTATTCCAAAGGGGTGATTCACCGGATTGTAACAACCTGGCACCCGGCTATGCTGCTGGAAGAAAGGGAGGGCCGCCACCGTGCGAAGGGCACCCACCTCATACAAGACAACCCCCGAACCTCCAATCGGCCATAACGCGGTGGCGGCCATACCTCAACGGATTGCGAGCTGTTTCGAACGTTACCCTCTAGTCGGAGGAAGAGATAAACCGGCGGTGGCACAAGAGGCAAACATCGTGCCGTTCGAATTGAGGAAGACCATGGCTCAGATGCTTGGGGACGTCGTGGCGCTACTCGCGATGAAACATAGGCGCGCCCCACTGCCAGTTTCCTCCGCACTCCTGAGAACTCTGTCGATTCGGGGCTTTCCGGAGAACCTGGCGGAACTTGAGAGTTTTGCGCGCCGTTTATTGTTCTTGGGCGATGAGCGGATGCTGCTGGCGGAGCTCAGAAGAGGGCCTGCACCGATTGCATTCAGGCCAGAGAATTCGCAAGGACCCTCTGGAATCGCGCTGGGGCAGCGCACGGAAACGGAGCGTGAACAAAAATGCCAATGCCTACCCACAAATTAGATAAGGGCATTCCTAATGGGCAGGATTTGGCAGCATCCGTGGCCCAATCCATCGGAGCCACAAACCTGAGCTTGGGGATGGATCCCGGCCCACACTTTGACTTTGACGTTCCAGCCTTGGATCTTCCGCGGGGGAAAGAAGCCGTGGAACAGATTCTCCAAACAGTGTTCGCGAAGGCCAACGGAGAACTTGCCAAGCTATTGCAAGACGTGCGCACGAAATCAGCTGCCGGGCAACTTGGCACCGCGCAGAATGGCTCGGCCAATAAACTCCTGATGCGAGCGGTTCAATGCGCGGTGAACCAATACATGCTGCAAGCAGAGCTGGGCAGCCTGGCGCTCAGCGACGAACTGACGGGGGTGTACAACCGCCGTGGATTCCTGGCCCTTGCGGAGCGGCAATTGAAACTCGGACGCCGGTCCGGCCGCGCGATCTTGGTGTTCTTTGCCGACGTGGATGGGCTTAAGCAAATCAATGACAAGTTTGGCCATAAGGAAGGCGATCTGGCACTGGTTCACGCAGCGGAGGTTCTTGAAAAGACGTTTCGGGATTCGGACGTCATTGCGCGATTCGGCGGTGACGAATTCGCCGTGCTCGCCTTGGAGGTTTCCGGTCACAGCGAGTCCACCATCCGCGCACGTCTCAAACAGAATTTGGAAGAACTCAATGCGAAACGTTCGCCCTGCACGCTATCGATCAGTTTGGGAGCGGTGCGCTTCGACCCCACAAATCCGCGCAGCCCGGCATCGATCGAGCAGTTAATGATCCGGGCCGACGAGGCCATGTACGAAGAAAAACGGCTTCGGACGAAGCCCTTCCTTGTGACATGGGCGGATTAAAGAACTGGACGGTAGCCGGGCAGGTCGAGCACGACCGGTTGCATTGTGGGAACCGGCAATAGGGTAAGCGCCAGGGGCGGCAAACTTTTTGCCGTTAGTTCATCCGAGACGGGACATCGCATCGTTGGCGGAAGCCCAGGCGTGAAAATGCACGGTTCACGAAGTATTTTGCGTCATCCAGTTGGGTGCGAAGAAAGAGAATTTTGCAAGGGAGGGCACTTACATCATGCCTTCGCGGTCGGGACGACGTGAAAGACGAACGCCACTGTCTGTGCCGGTGCAGATTTCCCGATTCTGGGAATCTTCGGGTACGGAGCGAACGATCACGGAGAACGTCTGTTCTGGTGGCCTGCGCGTCGTTGCCCAGAGGCAGATGAACCCGGATGAACCGCTGCTGGTCAGTTCCACGACGGGGGATCTGCGCGTGCAGGCGCGAGTTGTCTATTGTGAACGACTGCGCGACGGACGCTTTGGCGTCGGATTGCATTTCCAAGGAGCGGAAGTCCACTGGCCGGCGGGAAACTCTAGCAGTGCAGCGGATTGAAGTTCGGCCACGCCGAAAAACCCGCATTGCCGGGCAGGGCGGCGACCCGAAAAGACGAGTTTTGCCTGGTCTTTACTGCATCCTGCACCTCATGCTTTCGTCCCGGCGATGTCAACAGGAGATTCTTGGTGCGCCGATTCAGGATGGCCTTGTTCGCTTCCGTGCTAGTGATGATAGCTGCGGGTTTCGTCAGCAAGGCTGGCAAGGGTCCTGCTGCAAACATTTTCGGCTTGAGAAGCTGGAAGCTTACCAGCAGCGCGGATTCCAGTGCGGTCGGCGCGCCATCGGGTTCCATAATTTGGTCGGCGGACATGGAGACAGGCGACCTCTCACAATGGAGTCGTCCCGACGTCCCGGGCGGTCCCAACGCCGGCGGCGGTGTTTTTGACAGCGGAACCTCCAAGGCGAGTGTGGATGTCGCTTCTCCCTCTCGCAGCGGCATCCATTCGGCGAAGCTATATATCAATACGCTGAGTCCCTCCGAAGTCTCCACCAGCGGTGCGCGATTGTTTCGCTGGCTCGAGCCTGAAAGTCGTTCCGAGCTCCATTACAGCGTCTGGTATTACTTCCCGCGGCGATACGTTCCAAACGGCAATCCGCCGTGGTGGAACGTTTTTCAGTGGAAATCGAAACGTGCGAACGCAAACGATCCGTTTTTTGCCCTCAATGTGGGAAACCGTCCGGACGGGGCCATGTACTTTTACCTGTACAACCAAAACTCGAAGGCCTCCTATTCTCAGACGATCAAGGACATTCCAGAAGGCAAATGGTTCCGCGTGGAAGCTTTCTACAAGTGCGCCGGGGACAACACCGGGCACGTGACGTTCTGGCAGGACGGTACGCAGATCTTCGATGTGCCAAATGTCCAGACACGTTATCCGGACGGGAACTGCGCCTGGAGCGTGAACAACTACTCCAGGAGCTTGAATCCAAGCACAGCTACGATCTACATCGATGACGCCGCGATCTGTTCGGGCGGCCGCTGTCCATGAGTCTTGGGTGTCGAGAGGAAGCGATCAACTGCGAAGAGGTAATTTTGGGCGGGCCGTCCCTCGTAGAGTCCGGGCGGAATTCATCTCGGACAGTCGAGAGACCACGGCTTTTTCCCACCCGCTTGCCAAGGACACGGCGGCAATTCCCGACTCATCGAGCAAGAACCAAAAGGCTGAAGCCACCCAGCAGCCGGGCAGTGAGATCTTTGTGGATGGTGGACAACAGTTTCCTCGGAAGTTTCAGAAGCACTTGGCCTGGCGCCGAACCAAGCTCGACCGAACGGGGCGTGTAGAAGTAATCCAGCACTTCATAGCCGGCATCCTCCAGTGTCCGCAGTGCCGTCTCTTTGCTGAAATAGTGAAGGTGCGCATACATCTCACGCCGTTTGAGGAGCCCATTCTTGCGGAATACCGTTTGCACGGAAAGGTCCAGAGGGATGTGAAATATCTTGTGGCGGCCCCTCGCCTTCACTCTCTGCAAGAAACTGAAATAGTCCGGCAGATGCTCGATCACATCCAAGACAATGATCAAATCAAAGAATTTATCCGTCTCCTGCCCGAAGTCGGCAAGCTCGAAGTGGATCTTCCCTTCGGATCGAGTCTTGGCCAACTCGATGGCTTGTGGGGAGATGTCGTAGCCCCAGAAGACACATTGCCCGACTAGATTTTCTTGAAGCTGCTTCAGCACTTCTCCGACGCCGCAGCCCACGTCGCAAACGGTCTTAGGGGCAATCCTATTCTTCTGAAGCATGCGAAGAATCTGGCGGGCCTTCCAAGCTGACTCCTCAACGTGCCAGGCCGGATTCTTGGCGAGGTATTCCCCATCAACGTAGGGAGTTCGGCCGGACATCAACTCTCCGTTTAAAGTGCGGGGACAAAACAAAACTAAAATTTCCGAGTTCCGCTTTGACTTCGCTCACAAAGATATAGGACCCGTCCTGTGGCGTCAAGATGGCATAAGGGCGGCCAGGGTTAGCAGACAACTTGCGCCTGCTTCGGTGGCCCGCGAGATGCGAAAATGCCGAGATCAAGCCGAGAAACCTCGGGATACGCTCGGCTGCCGGGCTATCCAGCTGTGTACTTAGACCGAGCGGCATCGGAGGCTTGCGGCTATTGCTGGCCGGCGTATAAGGGTCTGCAATTCAGCCAATCCTCCGATGGCGGTTGGAGTAAACATCTGAACCGTAGGGGTTCTACCCTAGCCTTTTTTACGCCTTTTCCTTGCGCTTCTCTCCGTTATGTAGCCGATTGTTTGGTCTGCGGGCCTGGATTACTTTGCATACCAGCGATGGCGCAGAGGGCCTCGCTCTCTGCGGGAAATGATGGCGTTACCGAATCCGCGGGTAATTGGCGTGCAATAGTGAGTGCCATTGGATGGGCTGCAATTTAGGAGGCTGGACGTGCGAATTTCTGTGATTGGTTGCGGATATGTGGGTTTGGTGACAGGAACATGTTTGGCAGAGCTCGGCCACCATGTAGTTTGCACAGATAACGACCCGGAACGCATCGCCTCCCTGAAGGCAGGCGTGGTGCCTATCTACGAGCCCTATCTGGATGGCATGCTGGCGGCGAATTGCCGGGCGAACAGACTCTCTTTCAGCAGTGATGCGGGAGAGGCGGTGCGGACGGCCGAAGCGATCTTCATTTGTGTGGGCACGCCGCCACTGGAGACTGGCGACGCCGACCTGTCTGCGATTGACAACGTAGCGCGGCTGATCGCCACCGAAGCGCAAACGCCAAAGCTGGTGGTGGAGAAGAGCACAGTGCCGGCACAAACGGGCCAGCAACTGAAGCGGCAGCTCGGACACTACCGCCGGAACGGCGGTGCGGAGTTCCGTGTGGCCTCCAACCCGGAATTCTTGCGGGAAGGCACAGCCGTTGAGGATTTTCTGCATCCGGACCGTATCGTGATTGGTGTGGAAGACGAGGCCACGGAGAGGCAGTTGCGAGAGATCTACCGTCCTATCCTGGAAGGCCGCTTCCATTGCCCGATGCACTTGGGCGGGTGTCCGACTCCATCGGCGGAACTGCTGGTCACCACGATCAACAGCGCCGAGCTGATCAAACATGCGTCAAACTCTTTCCTGGCGCTGAAGATTTCCTACGCCAATGTGATTGCCGACCTTTGCGAAAAAGTGGGCGCCGATATCAAAGAAGTGACTCGCGCAATGGGGCTGGATTCGCGCATCGGACCGCGGTTCCTGGCTGCAGGGCTCGGTTTCGGCGGCTTCTGCTTGCCGAAAGATGTCCAGGCGTTTATCCGTTTGGCGGAGCGCACCGGCGTGGACTTCAGCATGCTCAAGGAGGCCGAGCGCGTGAACAAGCGCCGCATCGACATCTTTCTTGAGAAAATTCGGCAGGCGCTTTGGGTCGTAAAGGACAAGCAAGTCGGGGTGCTGGGTTTGGCGTTCAAAGCCAATACCGACGACATCCGCTTTGCGCCGTCGCTGGAAGTGATCCGCCGCTTGTTAGCGGAGGGCGCACAAGTGCGCGCTTACGACCGGGAGGCGATGGATAGAACCTCAGCAATTCTTCCCCAGATTCAGTGCTGCCGCGAACCCTACGAAGTAGCCCGAGACGCCGACGCACTGCTGATTCTCACCGAGTGGGAGGAGTTCCGTCAGCTCGACTGGAAACGCATCCATGGCCTGATGGCCCGGCCGCTGGTGCTGGACGGGCGCAACCTGCTCGAGCCCAAGGCGATGATGGAACTCGGCTTTGAATACCACAGTTTCGGCCAACCGGTGGAGACCGTGACGGCGCAATTCGTGCCTGGACAGATTCCTAAAGTTTCCGAAGCAAGTGTCAGTGCTTAAAGCACCGTTGTGCTTTGCTGACGAGTTCAGGGTGCAGCCAATGCACGCCTGACTTCGCAAAGGATTCAGTTCGTGCCGCAAACAAGTCTGCGGCGAAGCCTAACTTTTCTGCCGCCAGGATTTCTTCCCTGATAAGCTAGTAACCCGCTAAAAGGTACAGTAGTACCTGTACTTCTCCTACCCACTTCCCTACCCTCCCTGGTCATACTTAACTCTTTTTATTTCATAGGTTTGCATGTGAATCGCTGGACCTCCGGCGGGTGTAGGACCTAGCCCTACATCCCTCCTAGGCGGAAACCGCACCGCCCTCTTTCTGGCCCTGCGAGCAGTTGTGGGCTCAACGCCATCCCGTCTAACGTCTCTCCTGCAGCCCCCTGTGTCCGATCCGGACCGGCTGGCTAGCACAGGTACTCTCCGGCTGAGTGTTTCAATTCTGAACCGACCAGCCGCGACGGGGAAGATTTCGGAAAAGAGACGCACGATGAATCGTTGGGCTCTGATTTTATTGGTAATATTACTCGCAATTGTGAATTCGGGATGCTCCGGAATGGTTTCGGGCAACACCAGCGCTGTTCAGGGGGCGCCATCGATCATGGCGCAACCTGCCAGCCAGACCGTGACGGCGGGCCAGACGGCCACCTTTACCGTGGCAGCCTCCGGCACTGCTCCGTTGAGCTATCAGTGGAGAAAAAACGGTGTTGCGATCTCCGGTATGACGTCGTCCAGCTACACCACCCCTGCCACTACAACAGCCGACAACGGCGCCCAGTTTACCGTCGTGCTCAGCAACTCGGTCGGAAGTGTCACCAGTAGCGCGGCTATGCTGACGGTGAGTGCGGCTTCGGTAGCCCCATCGATTACCACGCAGCCAGCAAGCCAGACCGTGACGGCGGGCCAGACGGCTACGTTCTCCGTGGCAGCTACGGGCACTGCTCCCATGACTTATCAATGGAGAAAAAATACTGTCGCTATCAGTGGCGCGAACTCGTCTAGTTACACCACCCCTGTCACGATGAGCTCCGACAGTGGGGCGCAATTTACTGTGGTCGTGAATAACGCAGCCGGAAGCGCAACGAGCAGCGCAGCCATGCTGACAGTTACTACGGCCTCGGTGGCGCCTTCGATCACTACGCAGCCAGCAAGCCAGACGGTGACGGCGGGCCAGACGGCCACGTTCTCCGTGGCAGTTGCGGGTACTGCTCCCATGACTTATCAATGGAAGAAAAATACTGTCGCCATTAGCGGCGCGAACTCGTCCAGTTACACGACACCGGTCACGATGACCTCCGACAGCGGGGCGCAATTTACTGTGGTCGTGAGTAACGTAGCCGGAAGCGCAACGAGCAGCGCAGCCATGCTGACAGTTACTACGGCTTCGGTAGCGCCATCGATCACCACGCAGCCAGCAAGCCAGACGGTGACGGCGGGCCAGACGGCTACGTTCTCCGTGGCAGTTGCGGGCACTGCTCCCATGACTTATCAATGGAAGAAAAATACTGTCGCTATCAGTGGCGCAAACTCGTCCAGTTACACGACACCGGTCACGATGACCTCCGACAGCGGGGCGCAATTTACTGTGGTCGTGAGTAACGTAGCCGGAAGCGCAACGAGCGGCGGCGCCACTCTCACCGTGAATGCGGCCTCGACCCCACAAATCACCACGGCGCAACTCGCTGGTGGAACCGTGGCGGGCAGCTATAGCGCAACGCTCTCTGCCAGCGGTGGCTCAACACCTTATACCTGGAGCCTCGCGAGCGGCACACTGCCCAATGGACTCGCACTGAATGCCGCCGGTTCCATCTCCGGCACTCCCTCCCTGGCAGGAAGCTTCTCCTTCACCGTGCAGGTGAAAGACGCTGCGGCACAATCCGCTTCCAAGAACTTCAGCATCAACGTCGCTTCTTCTGCGCCCACCGTGGCTATCACTTCGCCCGCCAGCGGTGCTACCGTCTCCGGCACCATCAGCGTTTCCGGCACCGCTTCCGATACCGTCAGTATCAGCTCCGTGCAGGTCGCCGTCGACGGCGGCAGTTATTCGAACGCTTCCGGCACCAGCAACTGGACGTTCGGTTTGAATACCGCTTCTCTTTCCAACGGTGCGCATTCCCTTTCCGCAAAAACCACCGATGCCGCGGGCATCTCCGCTACCAGCTCGCCCCTTTCGCTAACCGTCAACAACGGCTCGACAGCCTCCGATTGCACACTCTTTGCTTCACCCTCAGGAAATGACGCCAATTCTGGCACTAGTGCCTCTTCTCCTAAAACATTTACCG
>DATNLB010000093.1:0-5452 GCA_035603095.1 Candidatus Acidiferrales bacterium | reverse complement strand
GAGCCGCCACTTGCGTGGCGTCATAAACAGTAAGCTCGCTCGTGCCGCCGCTTCCCCTAAGGGTTCGTCGCTTGAGATAGCGTTATGGGGTCGGATTCTATCAATGAGCATAAGCTCGTGTTCTTATCGACGTTTCTTGATTGAGTCTACCAATCATGCGTAACCCGAGGCCCATTCCTGCCCAGAACAGGGAGGCCAGATACGGGCTCTCAAGCATTAAATTAGCCCCCCCAAAGACGCAGAAAGAGACTTGTGCCAAGATCAGCGTTTGCAAGAAGAAAACACAACGGTTCTCTGAATTACGATGAACCGCTCGCAGGGAAAGCCAGAAGAAACAGGCAAGAAGGGAAAGCAAAGGGAGAAGCCCTAACAGACCCATCTTGTAGAGTACAGTCAGGAATGTATTGTGTGGGCGGGGATCGTTGTCCCAAATTTCAAAATTAAAAGGGATTCCAAATCCCTCCCCAGCGGGAGGGTATTCTTGGAAGCGCCACCAGGCCTCTCTCCAAGCCGCGATCCGAAATTGCCAAAAACCGTCGTCACTTGTGTGGAGAATCCCTGAAGTCATATTGTCTGCCACACGCGTCGCAAAGTCTTGGCCAGCCTGCAGATGAAGGAATAGGAACAGAAATGAGCACACCAGAACGACGGCTGTGACGAGAGTCATGAGGTGACTCCCAGAACGAAGCTTTCTCCAAAGCATCCCTGGAACAAACAGCCCTACCAGAAGCACGACGACAAGAGATACGAAAAGGCTTCGCTCGTTGGCGAGCAACAAACCAAGACAGAAGACTCCCACGAAGATCCAACCGACCTGCGGTTTGATGAGACGGTTAACCATCATCACTAAGACGCCAACGAGCGAGACTAAAACATAAATTCCAGGGAGAACGAACCGCCTCTGCTCGGGAACGGCAACGAACCACGCCAATCCGTTCAGAACGCTCACAGCTGCGCCAAGAACGAACCAAACTGCAACTCTCTTTATCGCAAGCCAACTCTCGATGAGATGATACCCAACTAGCAGAAAGAGCGCGTATGCTACCAGTGCAGAATCACGTAACACTAGAATACCGTCGCAACGGCCGAAGAAACCTCGCGCAGCAGCTAGCACTCCGGCTGCAATGAAAAGAGCGAGGAAGATATTCAAGAGGAGAGGGAGGTGAGAGCAGCGCCGACGCGGAGCAATATAGATCGAAAGAAGCAAAACAATAAGTACAAAATCGGTGACGAAAAGTGGAGCGCCAGGCCAGCGCAGGTAGGAAAAGTCCTTCAAGTATGCAGTGGTGCAAAATACAAACCACAGGAATAATCCCTCGGCTAGCGAAACTCGTGCCTTTTTCACGTAGGCAAACACGAGTGGAAGGGCCAAGCCCGCTAACAGAAAGGCAGCATGGTAGGGTTCATGTTCCAAGGGTTGAGGCGGAGTCGGCCCAAACTCAGGGTTGGGAGTTCGTGTCAGTCCGTCTGACGTGGCGATTACGGCTGCCAGGACCACAATGAGGACCAGCCAGAAGTTAACGATACGAGTACGCGGGTGTCTCCGGATCAAAACGGGAGCGGTAGCCGACCCGTCAGTGGTCCCAACGAAACGGTTCAAATCCTCGGATTCAACTGCTAGCGTTCCATCGCTACTCATGCGATTTCTGTCCGAGCCGGATAAAAGGATCTTGCGCCCGGATCGATTTCCCCGTGAATTCAAATCCCGCAAACTTCGCATTAAGATCCCGCTCCCGCCAGCACCGCCGGAGCCGTCCACATCAAAATCCTAAAATCGAGCATCAAGCTCCAGTTCTTCACGTATTCCAGATCCAGCGTCATGCACGTTTCAAAGGAGGGATCCGTTCGCGCGATAACTTGCCAAAGCCCCGTTATGCCGGGCTTCACGTCCAGTCGCCTGTGATCCTCAGGACGGTATCGTGCGTAATCGTCTACGGGATGAGGGCGCGGACCAACCAGGCTCATATCCCCCTTCAGCACATTCCACAATTGAGGCAGTTCGTCGAGGCTGTACTTGCGAAGAAAACGACCGAGCCGGGTGACGCGAGGATCATCGGCGATTTTGAAGAACGGGTCCTGGCGCTCGTTGAACTGACGCAGGAAATCTTTCAGTCCGTCAGCTCCATCGACCATGGTCCGGAATTTATAGCAAACAAATTTTTGTCCCTTTTTTCCTGCACGGAGAGAGGCATAAATGACCGGGCCAGCGGACTCCAGCTTGACGGCCAAGGCAATCGCGAGCAAGAACGGCCAGAGGAGCAAGACACCGATGGCGGACAATAAAAGATCCATGACCCTCTTCACGAGCAGACCGGTGATGAGGATGGGGCGCGCGCGCAGGATGCTGTCGCCTCGGTCAACCGCGGTTTCGTATCGTCCATTCCCGTCAATCTCGGGCCAAAAGGAGCCCCAGATTCTTGCCAGGGACGGCAGGGAAGACACACGTGCCACCGGACTCGTGAGCGCAACTCTCCGCTGGCGAACCACATGTCCTGCCGATAAATTGCAGCGGCCAAAGGCTTGCGCCCGAAGATCGAGAGGTTCACTGGGCATGAAATCGACGACCCCGAGCTCTTGATTTGCTATGAAGAGCGTTTTGCCAGGGCATATATGTGCTCAAAAGGCCGCGTGGGCCAGCACTTGCAGCCGCGCATCAAGCAAGCCAAGCGTAGAGACTGAACAGGAATCAGTCGATAGGGTTTTCACTGTAATCGTGGTCAGGGTGAAACCTTAGGAGGCGAATTTGCGGTAATTCTCCGGCAGCCCTTGCAGCTACGAACCCTCTTATTTATAGGGGCGGATTTCTAGTCTGTCCCTAGGGTTTCTATGGGCCCTCATCAAGGGTAACCTCCCTATTGACAATGAGCCATAGAGACGCAAACTAGGTTTGTCCACCTTCAGCGACGTTTCTTCGGTCGGGCAGATACCGATGATTCTGACTACCACACCACTTTGCGGCGCAAAACAGATGCGGGGTCCGGCAATCTATATACGACTTCTTCGACTTCTTGTCGCGCTCCTCCTACTCCTTACTGCGTTGACCCGTGCCCAGGCACTGCCACAGGAGCAAGACAGAGAGCCTTTGGGCTCCCTCACAAGCATTGGGGAGGTGTATGTGAATGACTCCCCGGCAACTGTCGAAATCACGATTTTTTCTGGCGACAGAGTACGTACCGGGGAATCCGGCTCCGCGACCTTTAACATGAGCGGAAAGGGCTCGCTCAAACTCTCTCCGCGCAGTCAAGTCCTCTTCTCCGGCAAATACGAATATACGGCTGAGTTGGAAGCCGGGGCAGTGGTGATGAATTCCGTTAGCGGACCAAATGGGTTCACACTTCGGATTGGAAACGACGTGCTGGTTCCTCCCATCAAGGAGCGCACGGCATTGGCCTCAATTGACAGGGCGCCCGATGGTTCTTTCCTGGTCGCTTGTTCGGACGGAGCCATAGGCGTCTTAACCTTGAAGGGGACATCGGGCCTATTTCTCCAGGTTGGTCAGTCCGTGAGCGCTGCGCCGAACGGCCAATTGTTTCCAGTAGTGCAGCAAGCCGCTACCACCGAGAGATTACTTTCCGGGAGATCGTCTTCTGGAGCCCGAAGGGCTAGGGGCAGCTATACGGGATGGGGATTTCTCGGGGCGGCAGCTGCCGGGGCAGCCGGAATTGTGGTGGCTCAAAGCCACGGCGGCGGGAAACAACCCGTTAGCCCCGCTGTGCCTTAAGACCCGTCCCGTGTCTCCAAGCTATTTGTAAAACCGTGGCGCACAGCCTCTAGCCCTGTTTCAAATAGCCTACAGGATCGCCACGGCGCATCGATCAGATGGCCTCTTTGGGCATCCCGCGGCATCGGAAGCGCCTCCATTTAATTCTTAGAGTTTGACGGACCCGCCATCCGAAACTTGACTATGACATCTTGCTCCGTTTCTACTGGTTGCCCACCGAGCAACGTTTTTGCGTAACGCCATTCGCGAATCGCACTGGAGGCCGCCTTCGCAAGCAAAGCTGGGCCGCTTGTTAGCTCGACGTTCTGCACGGACCCATCGCCGCCGACAACAACGTGTAACTTGACGGTGCCCTCGATGCCTTGGCTCTTCGCGTCCTCAGGATAAACTGGTTCTACAAGCGAGATGGCGCGGCCGATTTGCAAACTGCTTCCACTCGATGGTTTCTGTGAACTGATGTCCGCGGGGACTCGAATCGACGGGTAAGGATTAGTGCTGACCGCCACCGACCACGTCGGAACCACGGAAGCAGTTGGCGGCTTCGAAGGAGGCGGGAGACTCTCTTTCACCTCAGTCGCCGTTCCACTCGGGACACGCGTGGCCGGGCTCATTGCTGGCGTGGCGGTGCTTTCGGTTGGTTGAGCGAGCGAACTTTCCGCGACTGGGCTTCGAACGTTCTCCGCGGCTGGGCTCGTTGCTGGCGTGGCGGTGCTCTCGATTGGTTGAGCAGGCGAACTTTTCACGACCTGGCTTCGAGTATTCTCCACGACTGGATTCGGCACAGCGACAACAGTGCGCTCCGGAAGCTTTGCAGGCTGACTCTCCGACAAGGAGCTCTCAGCGCGGCGAACATCACGATTAACAGTGGGCCTTGCGGCACGGAGCTCAATGTTGCCTTCCTGCGGAGGTACGGTTTTCAAGTGCTCTGCGGAGCCATTCCGAGGACGGTCAGCAGGAACCTGGTCGAACCCATGCGCTTGCGGCCCGTTATTCTCCGATCGGACCGCGCGGGCATCTGTGGTCTTAGTTGCGGGAATCGGCATATTCACCTCCGCGTGTTTGTTTAGGCCCTCTGTATTCTGTCCGATGAATGCAACCAATTCTTTCCGGGGAGCTGGCGGCGTTGCAACCCATCCTATGGCTACCATGGCTACCGCCGCTACACCGGAGAGTATGACGGTCACCGCAAGACTCCTCCGTCTTTCAGCTCCTCCTTCTGAAGTCATCGGATGAATTGCAGGTGTCGATTTGCGTTTGAATTCGTTTTTCTCCGAGATCTTTGGACGCAAGGCCTCCAATGCGGCCCATGCGGGTGCTACGTTGTCACCATGGAAACCGGGCACAGCAAGAGGCGGGGGAGTCGAGACCCGCCCGTGTTCTTGAACTACGCTACCGGAGGGTGAATCCACAGGCGCAAGGATTCTGACGTTGGGAATCTCCGGTACTTTCCGATGAACTGCTGGGCCGTCGGGAGCCTTGGCCCTTTGCGCCTGAAGTTCACTCGGCGACTCCGGCTGAGAAATCCGGCTGACGATTATCTCGCGCGCCTCTTCCGTGAGATTGACGAATCGAATCCCGGCCTCTCTTTTTGATTCGCTGATCCACGCAATCTGCCCGCTGACTTCGATCTCATCCTTCGACCCCGTGAATTGAATCCGTATAGTTGGGAGATCATCCTTGGTCAGAATCATAGCCGCGATAAGTGCAAGACCGGCTTCGCTGATGTTAAGG
>DATNLB010000367.1:0-11012 GCA_035603095.1 Candidatus Acidiferrales bacterium | reverse complement strand
TCCTTGCAGCAGCGGCACAGGCTTGGCGCCGAAGAAGCCGTACACGATGAACGCGGCAGTGATGTCCAGGACGCCGCACGCAAAACCGGCCCATAGCACTGCACGCATAGTGTTTGGGCTATTCTCCAAAGCAAACCTCCGTCGCTGAGTTCACAAGATCTGCTACATGCTTACACCGCTTCACTTCTTCGATTAGTGCTACGTTCATCAGGAGTTGAGGCCCATTAGCTCGTGAAAGACCTTTTCACTGACTCTTATTCGATGGCTCCTTACTCCCTCACCAACGCATCGTCGCTTTTGTACAGAACCACGTTTCTGCCCGTCACGCCCGCTTCCAGCCGCCGCAAATGGTACCGGAATGGCCGTGCACCAGGCTCGACCGTACTTTCTTCTAACCGGTAGTACACCTCGTTCACTCGCACAATTTTTGGCGAAACCCAATCTTCTTTCCTCTTGCTGGCAGAAATCTCAAGCATCTCCTCCGTCCCAATCCTTGTGTAATGCAGTTCGTCGGGAACTTCGGGCAACCTCGCCACCATCAAACGTTCACGTACGCTCTCCACAATAGCCTTCACGTTTCGCACTACCACTTCCCTGGGCTTTACCTCTTTTCTATTCCGAGCTAGGAACACAATTCTTTCCAGCAAGTACAATGGCAGCGTGCCCAGGACATTTTCCGTGAATGCAGCGCCGCACAGCCGCACCGCGCCCTCAAAAAAGAAATAAAACAAAATCCACGTCAGCGGATTCATATAGAAGATCGCCAACGCTGCGCCTTGTACCTGGTGTTCACTCAATCCCACGGGAATTTGTCCAGCCTCACTGGCATCCATGATTTGGCCGATTCGGCGAGTCATCTCCCACATGTACCAGAAGCCCAGCGCGACGATTGCGGCTAGAATTTCAAGGAAGCCACTCAAGGCCGCCGCACGCTCCCAATCGGCACACACCGTGGTTGGCAGCGCTCTCCGCCAACGCTCAGGCAAGAGAGCCGCTATCGGACCGGCGATGTATGTCCAGAAGAAATTTGTCCACATAGAGCCCAGCCAGCGCCATTGTACTGACGCTGGCAGGTTGTTGGCCAAAGATTCCGAACGCATCTACAATTGGGGCTATGGCTGTTTCCTGGAGTCTAGTACCCACTTTACCAGTTACGGCGTTTATCAGCATTCATTGCTGAGCGGAACAAATCGAAGATCCCTGCTAGACTACGCGACTGGTGTGGCTGCCTTCGCGGCACGCCGACGCTCCCGGAACCGACAAACGGCCTTGACCAGGAACCATAACCCGGGAATGATCACGATCAACCAAGGAATGATAGCCGCGACGGCGGTGATGAGCGCTGCCAAACTGTCGCCAAGGTCGGACCCGAAATTCCGCAGCGCCTCGCCGACGGACGCGAACGCGCCGCGGCTAATCGTCCGCTGTTCGGCGTGGAACGCGATTTCGACATACACCTTCTCAGTTTCGTTAGCGAGGATCTTGCGCTGCGTCGCTTCGCTGTCGAGCTCCGCCTGAGCTTCCGCGAGTTTCTCCTGGATTTGCAGCAGGTCGGCCACGCTGACGCCGGACTTGGTCAGCATCCTGCGAAGACTGTCGCGAAACTCGGTCTGGTTTTTGAGTTTGGCTTCGACGTCTACGACCGCCGCGGTCTTGTCTTCTGATTCCGTGGCGTGCTGCGCAATTTTTCCTTGTTTCCCAACGAAGTCGAGGAATTTGTTCAGGTCTTGCGGCGCGACGCGCGCGGCGATGTTCCCCGAAGGGGACAGTACGGCCGTTTCATTGGTGACGCTCGAAGAGAGCACCTCGCACTGGAGGGTGCCGCAAAACGCGAGCACGGCCTCGACCGATTTTGCCAGTCCGGAACCTGCCTCGACGATTTCGAGCTTGTGCCGCACGGCGACAAAACGCGGCGCGGCTAAGACTTTGCCCGCATCCCCAGATCCGCTGATTCCGAAGCTCGCCCCTGCCTGAGGGGCATAATAGGCA
The DNA here is from genome assembly GCA_035603095.1 of Candidatus Acidiferrales bacterium. GTDB lineage: Bacteria > Acidobacteriota > Terriglobia > Acidiferrales > UBA7541 > Acidiferrum. The sequence goes on along the minus strand of DATNLB010000367.1, from coordinate 9,023 downwards.
AGGCGAGTCTGCGCCCTCTCGCCCTCTGACAAACCAGTCGCCTTCTGGTACATCGCAGCTTTGTGCGCGCAGCCGGCACAAACGATTGCGCCAACACAGAAGAGACCGGACGATTTGCGCAACACGGGCGTCCTCCAGAGCAAGCTATTCTCGCCCAGCCTGCATTAGAACGCTACAAGTCCGACATCTTACAAGCTTAGACACCGGAGCGTTCCTGTGAGTTGCTGTCCCTTGCCCAAGGACAGCGCCTCGGCGGCGTCAACAGTTCTCGTGAAGGCTTCGTTTTGGGCGGGGGAAGAGGCTAACTCCCGATTTGTCGCGTAACGGACAAGTGCCACGGGCTGCTCCTTGCACCTAATCACAGATACAAGCAAGCGCGAATTGATCATAGACTTGGGAGCACGGTGGTCAACTATCTGGATTTCTAAACGTGCCGGCCGTTTCCGCCGATCTGATAACCAACGCCACGGATGGTTCGAATCAAGGCGCGGTCGTATCCGGAATCCATCTTGCGGCGAAGATAATTGATGTACACGTCGACGACGTTGGTCATGGTATCAAAATTGAGTTTCCAGACCTGCTCGACAATAGCGGTGCGGGAAACGGGCTGGCCCTCGTGGCGCATCAGGAATTCAAGCAAAGCAAATTCCTTTGGGCTGAGATCGATGTTGTGGCTTCCGCGGCGCACGGTGTGACTGACGCGGTCGACTTCCAGGTCTCCAATCCGGAGAAGCGCGCGCGCAGGCCGACTCCCTCTGCGGAGTACCGCGCGAATGCGCGCGGCAAGTTCGGCAAAAGCAAAAGGTTTTGCGACGTAATCGTCCGCGCCGGCGTCAAGCCCGCGAACGCGCTCGTCCACCATGTTGGCGTCCGTCACGATTACCACCGGCAGATCCGGCCTTTTGGAGCGAATTCCGCGCAGGACATCCAGCCCGCCGGCTCCCGGCAGATTGAGATCCAGAATCACGAGATCGTATGCTTGGTCGGAAGCCAGTTGTTGCGCCTCCGCTCCATTGGAGACCACTTGTACCGCGAATTGCTCTTGTTCCAGCCGCTCATGCAGAAATTCAGCAAGCGGCGCGTCATCTTCAGCGACAAGAATGCGCATCGGCTCACACTAAACACTTAGGTTTTAGAAGGGGTGAAAGCATTTTGGCTAGAGATACGTGAAGTGTCAAGACGATGCGAGCCCGTGTTATCGCAAAGAGCATCAAGGATGTGCGGCTGATTCAAAGATTGTTTCAATGACGCATTTGGTCCCGCAATGGAACAAGAAACCGAGTTCCGACATTCCATCCTGAACACGGCATTTCTAGATTTCGGACAGCTGGGACCAATTGTTTTGAATTTGTTGGGTTCTCGCACCATCAAATGTTCGAGATGGTGTCCTGCGTGCACTAAGACTCCTTTCTGTATTAGCCTGTAGCTGAAGGCACTGGGGATTTGAATCAAATCCCGCCATGCAGGGCATGCATGACCGAGCGGGAGCGCTCTAATCTCGATGCGACGAGGCAAACACAGGATGGCACTTGGCAACTGAACCCATCGCTTCGGCTCATTCCGCCACTCCACGAGTGTTGATCGTGGACGATGAGGCTTCCGTTCGAAAGGTCATGGCAGCTGTCCTGACACAGGTTGGCGTTTCCTGCGAAACAGCAGCCAGTGCCGAAGAAGCACTGCGCGTCCTCGAAACGCGCGAGATGGATGCGGTAATTTCTGACCTGCAAATGCCCGGGATGTCTGGCATGGATCTTCTGGCGAAAGTGCGGCAGAGCTATCCACAAACAGTCTTCCTGATGGTTACGGGAGTCGATGACACCCGAGTCGCCATCCAAGCGATGCGGCAGGGTGCGGACGACTATATCGTCAAGCCACAGCAGGTGGATGCAAACATAGTTCTAGCCAGCCTCACGCGCGCGTTGCACGTGAAGCGCTTGGAACGCGAAGTCGAAAATTACCGTCACCATCTCGAGGAAATTGTCGCTGAACAGACCCAGCAACTTCGAGAGGCTTTGCGTCAGATCGAGCGCAGCTACGATCACACCCTCGAAGTACTCGGCGCGGCCATCGATTTGCGTGACAGTCCGACGGCTGGACACTCCCGGCGCGTATTTCTCTACTCCATCGAGATTGCCAAAGCGATGGGTGGCTTGGAGAATCAGATGAGAAATATCGCCATGGGAGCGTGGCTGCACGACATTGGCAAACTGGCGATATCAGACGCAATTCTCCTCAAACCGGGGCCTCTTACCGATGAAGAACGCGAGATCATGCAACGCCACGTCCAGATCGGGTACGACCTGGTCAAAGGCATCCCGTTCCTTGCAGACGCCGCGGAAATCATCTTCGCCCATCACGAGCGCTGTGATGGCAGCGGTTATCCGAGGGGCCTGAAGACGGAGGAGATTCCCGTAGGCGCGAGGATTTTCGCGGTTGCCGATACCTTTGATGCTATGACCTCCGACCGGCCCTATCGCCGGGCTCTTCCATTCGAAACATCACGAGAAGTGATCGAACGAGGAGCGGGAAAACACTATGATTCGCAGGTAGCGAGAGTCTTCTTGAGTATTCCCGGCGAAACCTGGGAAGTGATCCGCAGGGAAACGGCGGCTATCCAAGCCTTTGCGTTTGCAACGGCCAGCGACATTCAGGCGCTGAGCAAGCTGGTTAAGTCCGGGGACTGATGGCGAGAACAAATTGGCAGGTCTGCCCGCACCTCCGAAGCTATCTCCTTGCCGGTGCGAACGGCTATTGCAAGACCCAGGGGCCCTTTTTTTCGGTGAAGCGGCACCCGTAAAGGTAGAGCGGCAGCGCCTTGGCCTCCGAGTGCACGATCTGTGCTTTACCTACATGCTCGTCACGCCCCGACACCATGTATACGTCCACGATGGAATGGATGGAGATCTCTCTGTTACAAGTGCATAGAAAGCCGCTAAGACTAACGTTCTCCGTTATCGCAGTTTCTTCAAAGCCCTTCGCTTGCGCATCCTTGCCCCGCAGTTTCAGGGGTACACGCAATCGCACGCGCACCTCGCTCCGAGGAATTTGGCGGGTCGTCTTGACGATTCCTTTGAGGAATACCTTCAGGGCCTCGAAGTCCAACGGTTTTTCGAAGTACGCTGCCGCGCCCAATTGTTTGCAGTGATCCTTGGTTTGCGCACCCCCTTCGCCGCTGACGATGACTACAGGAATCGCCTGGGTCCGGCTAAACGATGTAAACGTCTGGCACAGTTCATAACCGGAATACTTCGGCATGCGCAAATCGAGCAGAATGGCCTCGGGCCGGTGCTCCAGTGCGAGAGCCAAGCCTTGCTCTGGTTCTCCAGTGTCAATGACTTCGTAGGTTTCGCTGAGTTCCAGGCGCATCAGCCGCCGCAGCGCCTCGTCGTCATCCACCACCAGCACCTTTCCCTTCGTTCCGTTCTTACTTTTGGTGATCACGAGCGCCGCTTCCCACCTGGTCTAACTCAGGTTTCAAATCACGCAACGCGTTCTTGCCGCCATCCAGAACTTCCCGGACCTTGCTTATGAAAACTTCTTCGGTGAACGGTTTGTGCAGAAGGTTGGTTCCCTTCTCGAGAACTCCGTGCCCAGCGATAAAGCTGTCCGTGTATCCGGACATGAAGAGGACCTTCAGCCCGGGCTGCCGCATCGACAATTGCTCCGCCAAAACGCGGCCGTTCATGCCGGGCATCACGACGTCGGTGAGCAGAAGGTCGAAAAGGCCTGAATGACGCGCGGCGATCTCGAGAGCCGCTTCTCCGCTCGTGGCCGACAACACGCGGAAGCCATTTGATTCGAGAAAGGCTTGCGCCAGTTTCCGCAGGGGTTCCGCGTCTTCCACGAGAAGAATCATCTCTGACCCCTTGGGCTTCTCCCTTGATTGAACCTCGGGCTTAGCAGCGGCAACCTGCTCAGTGTCCAAGTTCCTTGGAAGATAGATTTGAAAACTCGATCCTTTGCCTGGCGCGCTGTCCACCCAAATATATCCGTTGCTTTGCTTGACCACGCCATACACGGTCGCGAGGCCGAGGCCCGTGCCCTCTCCCACTCCCTTGGTGGTAAAGAACGGCTCGAAGATGTGCGTGATGGTCTCGGCACTCATGCCAGTCCCGGAGTCCGCGATCGCGAGCATCACATAACTTCCAACTTTGGAGCCGGGATGATCACGCGTGTACGCGACGTCAATTTCGACGTTGGCGGTTTGGATCTGGAGTTTCCCACCCGAAGGCATAGCGTCCCGCGCGTTCACTGCCAAGTTCATGATCACCTGCTCGATCTGGCTCTGGTCGGCTTTGACGTCCCCGAGCTTGGGATCCAGAGACAGGGACACGTTGATATCCTCGCCCAGCAAGCGTGGAAGCATTTTTTCCATGTCCGATACGAGCGAGTTCAAGCTCAGGACCGAGGGCGTCAGAACCTGCTGCCTGCTGAAAGCCAGCAGCTGGCGTGTCAAGGAAGCAGCACGCTGGCCCGCTTTCTCAATTTCCGTGGCATATTCGTAGGTGGGCTGGGCCTTGTCCAGGGACTTCTTCAATACGCCGCTATACCCGATGATGACTCCGAGGAGGTTGTTAAAATCATGGGCGATCCCTCCTGATAGCCTTCCGATAGCCTCCATCTTCTGAGCCATTCGCAGTTGGCGCTCCAGAGTGCGTTTTTCCGTGACGTCTTCCGCAAAAACCTCTAAATATCCGGGACCCCCATCCTTGGCGTCGACACGGTGTCCCGAGCACCGCACCACAATGGGGTCGCCGTTTGCCCGCTTCCATTCCAGCTCGATGTCCTTCATGACCTTTGACTCAACCAAAAGCTCATTCATTCGCTCATAGTCCGCGGATTGGCGAAACACTTGCGTCGCGAGATCCGCTTTGAATAGTTCTTGCGCTGATTCATAGCCGAGCATTCTTTGGAGGGCGGGATTCACCTCCAGAAATTGTCCCGTCGTCGTCGCCCGGTAGATGCCGTGAGGCGCTCCCTCCACCAAGGACCGGAAACTTGCTTCCGAGCGCGACAATGCCTCCTGGGCCTTTTTACGCTCCGTAATGTCGCGGTTCACAATCACAAGTTTTTCCGGCTCGCCGTTTTTATTACGAATCACGCTGGCAACGGATTCCAGCACCATCCAGTCGCCGTTCTTGTGACGGAAACGATATTCCAGAATAGTTCCCGCGCCGGAGTGACGGGCTTCCTTGGCGGCGTTCTTCACCAGCTCGCGGTCTTCCGGATGAATCTGCTCGAACCCGGATGACTCCTGCAGTTCTTCCGGCGAATACCCCAATATTTTCTCATAGGAGAGACTGTTGAAAATCCTGCGGCCTTCCAAATCAACGACGGCAATCATGTCCGCCGCGTTCTCGCTGATCAAGTGAAAAAGCTCTTCTCGTTCGATCAGCTGACGGCGAATCCTGTGAATCTGCAGATGCTGATAGATGGTATAAATATCAAACAAGAAAACGAGGGCCACCAGACCTCGCACTGCTTGCGGAAACACATACAGGGCATGGAAGTCCTGGGACGACGTCACATTGGGGAGCAGGAAGGAAGCCAATGGGACTGTGAGTAGTAGTGTGATGAAAGCCGCTGCCACCCACATCCACCATTCGCGGCGTTCGATTTTCCGAAAGTTCGCTCGTAGCGCTCTCGCCCCCGCATCTTGAAAACTGCCCGGCGACTTGGCGTGTCTCAGACTCATATAGTGCAAGTATGGCATGTCGTGGCTAGTACCAAATCCTCATTATTTTCTCCGTTTCGTAAAAACCAGCATACCTGGGCTTCCCCATGGACTCGAGATCCATCGGCCCTCGATTAAAACTTGAAGAACAGGATCGCGAATAGGCAGCGCATGCCGTGAAAAGCAGGTGCAAGTTGTGTGCCATGGCGGAGTCGTTGTCCGTCGCGCGATCCAGTTAGCTGCTGTCACCCCGCCTGGCACTTGCTCTTTTTCAATGTGCTGATTCTCCTGATACCCCATGATCCGGGAGTGTGCGAATCGCGCCCAGCAAAGATTGCATCCTTCTAATCAAATTCGAAACGGTGCAAGCCTGACGGCAAAGTATCTGCCAAACATGCCAGATCGGGACGAAACCGTCGTTTTGAATTTGTGTAAACCAAATTGACTTCATAACGGATGGGCGTATGTTTAAAGAACAAAGATTTCCAGCCCTTAGGAGGATTTGATGAATCGCCGTTTCGCTGCGGTCTCGCTGTGCGCTTTTTCTATAGGTGGGCTGGTTGCCGGGTGCCAAAAGCCGGCCGACCAGTCATCCGCTCCGGACGCTAACTCTTCTCCGTCCCTGGCGGAAGCGGCAAACGATGCTGTGAAAAAAGCCATCGAGCCGAAACCGCTGGTCGTTCCTGCGGACACCGTTATCGCTGTAGTTTTGGATCAAACTATAAGTTCGAAAACCAGCAAGCCTGGAGACAGGTTCTCAGCGACCGTCGAATCTCCCGTCGAAGTCGAAGGAAAGGTCGCCATCCCCAAGGGTGCTCGCGCAGAGGGAGTCGTGAATGAAGCCAAAGCTGCGGGCCGATTCAAGGGCGGTGCCCTGTTGGTCCTCAAGCTCACGAGCGTCACTGTCCACGGGAAGGACCATGAAATTCAGACTTCTGCTGCCGTGACATCCAGCAAGGGAAAAGGCAAGCGCACGGCCGTCATGGTCGGCGGTGGCGCTGCGGGAGGAGCCGGTATCGGGGCGATCGCTGGTGGCGGCAAGGGCGCTGCCATCGGTGCGTTGATCGGCGCGGCGGCGGGTACCGGTGGTGCGGGATTCACCGGCAATCGCGACATCACCCTGGCTGCGGAGACGGCGCTCGATTTCAAACTGCTTGAGCCCGTTCATATCAAACAAAAGTAGCAAGCGGCTTTCCTGGCCCCTGGAGTAATTTTTTAGTGGCAAATGCCTGCCCGCAAACACATGCTCGCTCGATTCGCGCTTGGCGAATCCCTTCCCGGGGCCAAGAAAACCGCGTAACTTCTGCGTTTTCCATCCGTAATACAATTGAGCAACCCAACTATGCCCGCCGCCCCCACGCTTATTCAGGCTGAGAGTGTGATTCGGGAATATCGGCTGGGCGAAACTGTCATCCGCGCCGTCGACGACGTCTCCCTCACCGTTGAGAAAGGCGAGTTTCTGGCCCTTTTGGGAAGCTCCGGATCAGGCAAGTCAACGCTGTTGAGCATGATGGCCGGGCTGGACCGCCCCACTGCTGGCGCGATCCGCGTGCGGGACCGCAACCTGGCCGAATTGGAAGCGGACGAACTCGCGCGGTATCGCCGCGAGACAGTCGGGATGGTTTTCCAGTCGTTTAACCTGCTGCCGCGCATGACGCTCGAAGAAAATGTCGAGCTGCCGTTGCGGCTAGCGGAAGTGGATCGACACGACCGGGAGTCCCGCGTGGTCGAAGCGCTAGAGCGCGTGCGGCTTGGCCCACGCAGACGGCACCGGCCAAGCGAGCTATCCGGCGGTGAACAGCAGCGCGGCGCGCTCGCTCGCGCTCTCGTAAATCGCCCGGCGATTTTGTTTGCGGACGAGCCGACAGGAAATCTCGATAGCGTCAATGGCGAACAGATTCTTCTTCTCCTGCGAGAGTTCCAGGATTCCCTCGGGATGACCATCATCATGGTCACACACGAGCGGCCGCTCGCCGAGAAGTTCGCGAATCGCATCGCGCTGCTCTCCGACGGACGGCTCGTCAGTGACGGGGTGCGGCATTGAAAACGCGAGACCTGAGCGAACTGGCGGTGCGCAATTTGCGCGAAGCTGTGCTTCGCAACTCGCTCACGACCTTGGGTGTTGCCGTCGGTGTTGCTTCCCTCGTGGCCATGCTTTCGCTGGGCGTTGGGTTGCAGACGCTGGCGTCGCAGCGCCTTACACGGTCGGGCTTGTTCGACGCCGTCTTCGTTACCTCGCAACGCAATTTTCGCGGCCCGAGGCCTCCTGCACCCACGGATTCAGCGCCCAAAAAGGAATCGCGTTTCCTGGACGAGGACGCGCGCCAGCAACTGAGCAAGCTCTCCAATGTTACGGAAGTCTATCCGCAAATTCGATTTGTCACGGAGATCCGGTATGCGGGCAAGTCGGAAACGACTTCCGTTCTCGGCCTGCCAGATTCTTCGCGCTCCAGCGGCGCTTTTGAGGGCATGAAAGGCGCGTTTTTTTCGTCGCCGACGGCGAATGAAGCAATTCTCCAAATCGATTTTGCAAAAGTACTTTCCGACCAGCCGCCATCGCTCATCGGAAAAGAATTGACCTTGCGGTATGCGGAACGCGCCGCCCTCTCGAAAGCCGCGGACGACGACGAAGCCCTTCTCGATGCCATGATGGGCGCCGGCAAACCGGGTGGCATTTCGATCGTGCCGCGCGAGAAAACTCTGCGCATCGTTGGCGTCATCGAGTCGGACCCCTCAGCAGGGATTGGCGGGTTCGGAGGCGCGCGTGTTTACCTCCCGCTGAAGACCGCAGAGCAGCTCCATGTTGCGCAGCCGGATGATTTGCAAGCTTTTCTCTCCGGCAATCCTGCGAAACCTTCTTACATGGCATTGACCGTGCGCGTTCGTTCCCCCAAGGACGTGCTGCAAGTCGAAGACTCGATCAAACAGATGGGCTTCGCCACGTTTTCTTTGTTGGACGCCACCAAGAGTCTCCGGCTCGTGTTCACGGTTTTTGATCTCTTCTTGGGCCTCTTCGGAAGCCTTGCCCTCACCGTCGCTTCTCTCGGCATCATCAACACTCTGGTGATGGCCATCCTCGAACGCCGCCGCGAAATCGGCATTTTGAAGGCGCTCGGCGCAACCGACCGCGACGTGCGCAGCCTTTTCTTCGCGGAAGCCGGCGCCATGGGACTCTTCGGCGGATTCTTCGGTGTCGCCCTCGGCTGGCTGATCGGGTCCGCGCTGACTTGGGGCACCACCATTTATCTTCGCCGCCAGAATTTGCCCGGCGTGAAAATTTCCTACATCCCCTGGTGGCTCGCGCTCGGCGCCATAATCTTCGCCATCATCGTCAGCCTGGTCGCCGCAC
>DATNLB010000105.1:0-7359 GCA_035603095.1 Candidatus Acidiferrales bacterium | reverse complement strand
TGAAATTCTACAGATCCTCAGCCTGACCATGTTCGAGAAAATCCCTTTGGATCAACTACTTGCACAAACGATCAGCGAACAAATTCAACCCGTTTCCGATAACCAATTGATTCTGTTCACATAACGTTGGGACACTACTGAGAATCGGATTATTCTGACGGTGTCCGCCGACACCGTTTAAACAAAGGAGGATTCTTGTTTAAACGGACCCGTTACCAACACGGAAGTGTAGAACTGGAAGAGCGGAAGAAAGGCCCCGCAGTATGGGTATACCGGTGGTGGGAAGAAGACATCAACGGGAAGCTCTTACACCGCAAGCAGCAGATTGGGGATGTGGAGATATATCCAAACGAATCTGCTGCGCATGCGGCCGCGGACGCTCTTCGATTAACGATCAACAATGGAAGCAAGCACAAAAGTCTACAGCGAACCACAATCAGTATTCTTTGGGAGCATTACTCTCGCGAGGAATTGCCGCGCAAGGCTTTGTCCACGCAAGACTCCTACAGTATGTACGCAAAGAATTGGATTGTGCCCCGCTGGGGAAAGATGCAGTTGGACCAGATCAAGACAGTGGAAGTCGAGCGGTGGCTGCTGGCAACCGAGGCCGCAGATGGAACCCAAGCCAAAATCAAGTGTGTGATGTCGGCTTTGTTTTCCCATGCGGTTCGTTGGGAGTTCTGTGGCCACAACCCGATCTCCTCCGGCATTCCGGTAGGAAGTGGAGGAAAGAGAGGGCCAAGTACGGGAGTTCGGGTCAGTTCCAAACGTCGAAGGTCGCCGTTGAAATTGACCGCAGAGCAAGTGGCGCTGGTTCTGACGGAGCTCGAGTTCCGCGATCAGCTTCTCGTGTTCCTGGATGCAGGACTGGGAACACGTCGAGGCGAACTAGGCGCACTCCGCTGGATGGATTGCGATTTCAACAACCGGGCCTTCGACATCCAACATTCCTATTACTGGCGTCGGGGAGGGCACCTCATCGATACCAAGTCGGAGGCTTCGGCTCAGCCGCTGCCGATGCACCCCGGGCTCAAAGATGGCCTTCTGGAGTGGAGATCACAGAGCCTTTACAACCAGCCAGAAGACTTCGTCTTCGCTTCGGAAAGGCTCAAGGGTCGCAAGCCGCTCGATCTAGCTGCCGTGTTGAAAAAGAAGATCCAGCCCGCGTTCAAGAGGATTGGCATTACCGGCGTGGGCTGGCATACGTTTCGGCACACAGTGGGAACGATGCTAGCGGAGATGGGAGAACACCAACTGACGATCCGCGACTACTTGCGGCACAGCAACCTTCACGTCACGAACAAATACCTGCAGGCGACGTCGAAGACCAAGCGGCTGGCACACGACAAGTTGGTCGACGCCTTCTTGCCTGCCGGCTTGTTACCCAAACCGAACCTGATCCAATAGGTGACGCCAAGCGGCGAATTCGCAATTTGGAATTCGCGTCTTGCGCTTATCGTCCCCTAATATCCCCTGATCCGTTTGAATCAGGGCTTGTAAGTGCTTGAAAAATATGGCGGGGACGACGAGACTCGAACTCGCGACCTCTGCCGTGACAGGGCAGCGTTCTAACCAACTGAACTACGTCCCCGCTGAAGGGTGTGGCGTCACAATGGTGGGCACTGTCCGATTTGAACGGACGACCTTTCGGGTGTAAACCGAACGCTCTAACCGCTGAGCTAAGCGCCCTTCCCAATTCATCGTACAGGAAGCAGCGCAAAGCGTCAACGTAGCCGGCCGAAAATTTTTTCGAGAAGTCTTGAAAAACCCATGATTTCCATGTTTTTCTCCTCCGGCGGAGGCCCTTCCTTGCACTTTATTCACGCAGCCAGTAAACTCACTCTCTTGCACTTAGGTAAGGGAAACTCTCTGAAATGCTCCTGCTCCGAGATTTTGTGGCGCACATGGCTACCGAAGTTGTGAAAGGCCTGGTCGAAGGCGGGCAGATCGAAACAAAAGCTGCCGCAGCCGTGGCCAACCGCGTCCGCCTGCGCATGCTGGAAGAGCTTACCGTCGAGGACCGGCTCAACGACGAAGTGCGCCAGATTTTGATCGACCACCAGGACGAGATGCGCCGGACCAGCGTCTCTTATCAGGAGATGTACAAAAAGGTGAAGCAGCAGTTGGCGAGGGACCGCAAGCTGATCCTTCGGTAGCCGAATCTCCATTGGGCGTTTCTTGCCCAGCTGGTTTTTTGCCAGCGGCAGTTGGGGCTTCGGGCTGCGCGGTATTTGCATCACGGGCTTCATGCGGTCGATATCCAAATCATGCGAGGATTTTGAGAAACGATGCGCCTCACCCGCGAAAAAATCATACGGCTCTCGCACCAGATCACGGACGTGCTTGTTGAAAGCGCAGAAGTGGAATTCGTCGACGACCGCGATACCATTCGCCAGCAGGTGGTGCAGATTCTGACCGCTACGCTGAAAGAAGAAGAGAAGATCGAACTGGAAGTCCGCAAGCGAATCACCTCGCAGAAAAAGGAAATCCTCGAGGGCAGCGAGGAGTGGGACGTCCTCCACAAAAAGTATTACCAGGATGAGCTTCGCCGCATGGGCATCGCTGCGGCTCCCGACGACCGCCACCGGTCGTGACTTCTTTGAAGTCGTTGTCAGTCCCGACCCGGTCGGGATCTTCGATCCACAGTTGTCAGTTGGTGGTAAAGAGGAAGTGAGCGCGCTGCCGGGGATAAACGTCGCTCGCCTGGCAGTCTGAAGACTGGACAAACGCCTCGAGTCTTTCTGAATTTCCATACAGCCAAAGTTCTGCTCTGGGAATTCCATAGCTGGACCCCCTCCCGGTGCTTTTTGTAAGTGTCATTTAGGGCCTCCGGCCCGCGAAACTTTATGAAAATCCCTCAACGTCAGGCAACGTAGAGACTCTTGAAGCTAACTCCTTTGAATTCAGCACGACTTGGCTCGCGACCCAGGATTTTTCGACCCTGTGCATCTAAAGAGCTTTCCCAAGACGTAAGCCTTTTGTTTGCAACACTTGCGGGGAGGTTCATAAGTGTTCCAGCTAAAGGACTTAGAGCAATTGTGGAACGGAACCGCGACGGGGTCGGGGTAGGTCAGTGGACTGTCGTCAGTGGGGAGAAGGGCGGGAGATGGGAATGGGAGTTCGGTGCTAGCCCAAGGAAAGAGGCGGGGGGCCGACGAGGATGGTGAGCGAGAATCACACGGGGGATAGCACGAACTAATCAAGTTGTTAAGTGCTGTCCATTGAATAGTCGAAATTGGGGGTTGAACGGCTGCGGAGGCGGGTTGAATGGCTTCGGCGGATATGGGACGAGCAAGAAAAAAACAGAATCAAAAACTTAAATTCCTCGAGCGATTATCCCGTGGCGCAGAGCATAGTGAATCAGTTCAGCTAGAGAATGGAGGCCAAGCTTGAGCATGATCTTAGCTCGGTGTGTCTCGACGGTCCTTACGGTGATTCCCAGCAGCGCCGCGATTTCCTTATTCACTTTACCCTCGGCCAGAAGGCGGACGATTTCGAGCTCACGAGGCGTTATTCGGAGACCTGCCCGCCCATCTTGCTGATGCTGGTTTCCGCTGTTGAGAAACCCTTCCACCACTATTTCGGATACTTTGGGAGTGAGGAAATGCTTGCCCTCAGAAACGGCTTTCACCGCTTTCGCAAGGCACTCCGTGAGATCGGATTTCAAGAGGTACCCGCAAGCCCCCGCTTCCAGGGCGCGGCGTACCATCTGGTCTGACTCGTGCATCGAAAGCACAAGAACTTTGGTGTCCGGTAAAGTCTGCCGGATTTGACGTGCTACCTCGAGGCCATCCAGTTCGGGCATGCTGATATCAACGACAGCCACATCCGGTTTCAGCTCTCTGGCCTTTTCTACCGCCTCACGGCCATTCGCCGCCTCGCCGACGACTCTCCAACCGCGCCGAGAGCGGAGGATCGCCCGCGCACCGCGTCGCACCAGCCCGTGGTCGTCAGCGATCAGAATGCGAAGTTGTTTCATGTTCGTTCCTTTCCGAGAGGTATCGTCACGCGCACTGTTGTGCCGTGACTGGTTGAATCAATCTCAAGCCGGCCGCCGATCAGCTTCACTCGCTCCTGCATGCTAGGGATACCGACGCCAACCTCGAACAGGGGATGATCCTCTTTCCTTCCCGGCGCACCGGCAGAGAGCCCTGAGCCAGAATCGCTGATTTCCAGCGTGAGATCCGAGTTGCGATGAATCCGTATCTTGGCTAGCTGACTTCCCGAATGGCGCTGGATATTGGTCAGGCTCTCCTGAACAACCCGGAATAAAGCCAGCTCGATGTCTCGATCCATCCGTGCCACACGCGGTGACACCTCTAATTCCACCTGGATGCCACTTCGCTTGGTGAAGCCGTCCGCATAGTCACGAAGCGCGTCAACTAAACCAGCCTCATCCAACAGCGGAGGGTGCAACACGTAGGAAAGCGTGCGGACATCGCGGATGCACTTGTCCGCCAGCGTCTTACACTCGGAGAGAAGCCTAGCTGATTTTCGATCGACCGAAGGAATTGAAGTTTGGAGCTGACCGACCATCGTTGCCAGAGCGACAAGGTCCTGGCCCGTAGAGTCGTGCAAGTCCCGGGCGATCCTCCGTCGCTCTTCGTTTTGCGACCGCAAGAGTTGTCCGGAGAGGTGTCGCAACTCCTCGTTGGCGGCTGTAAGTTGTCTGGTGCGCTCGACGACACGTTGCTCAAGCCCTTGGTTGAGTTGCAGGATTTCCGCTTGCGTCTGCCTATCCACCGATGACGTCAAGATGGCTGTACCGAGGACAAGCAAAGTGACAATAGCAATTCCATTGTTGCCGAGACGGGAGATGCTAACGGTGTCCGACAGGTTCGGGAACGCAGCAGCGGGCATGAAGCTGACTGCTGCCATGCCGCTGTAGTGCATCAGGGAAATGGCGGCACCCATCACTGCTGCGCTTATGACTTTGGCCAAAGTGGTTCCCCGGAAGTCTTCGCGGTAGTCGAAAGTGAACATCAGCGCGATACGGGAAAACAAGATCGCAAGCACAACGGACAAGGCGACGAGTAGGGAGTCAAAGCGGATTACCGCCGCCATTCGCATGGCAGCCATGCCAACGTAATGCATAGCTGCTATGCCGCCGCCCATGATGAGGCTGCCAGTCCACGCCTGGACCGGCCCCATCTCTTGTCGAGTCGCTACATAGAGCGCGATCGCCGACGCAAAGACAGCGATCCCGAGCGACACCAGAACTGTGGGCCAGTGATAGTGCACTGTGAGCGGCAGGGTGAACGCTAACAACGCCTTGAAGTGCATTGCCCAGATTCCGATTCCCATCGCAATGGCGCCACCGGTCAACCAGGCTGCGCGAGCCCAGCCGCGCGCGGCGGTTACACGTCCGCCAAGATCGAGGGCAGCATAGGAGGCGGCGATGGCGATTAGTATCGAGCGAGAAACTTCGCCGTAATCATAGGAACCTACGAGAGGGGCCCCGATCTGGCTCATGGTGCCCTCCTGCCGATGTTGCACAGGAGTGCAAACCGGCGGGTCACCGCAATTGGGACGTGGGGACGCAACTACTGCAACCACAAGGGTAACCAAGATTCAGCAAGCGTTATATACCTAGATTTACGCATGTAGTGTAAAGTATCGGTAAAATCCCTCGCGCTGACCTTCTTTCGTAGTTAATTCCATTATGTATTCTACGGTATTGAAGGGGACGACCCTACTCAAGTAATTATCGCATAACGGTTCATCCTGAGAACAGAAAGTTGGAAAAATGGAAGACCACGCGTGCCGTCCCCACGCGTTTTCCAGCGAGCAGAGCTTCGCTGGGCTAATCGGTGAATCCGCTCCGATGCGTCATCTCATCGAGATGATCGGAAAGGTCAGCCAGAGCCACTCCCCGGTTCTGATCACTGGCGAAACCGGAACGGGAAAGGAACTGGTAGCACGAGCCATTCACTCTGCGGGATCGCGCTGCGGGCAGGTGCTTGTCCCCGTTGATTGTTCGGCAATTACTCCCTCATTGGTCGAGACTGAGCTGTTTGGATATGTCAAGGGTGCTTTTACAGGTGCAGACCACTCGAAGAGAGGACTGCTCCACGTCGCTAACGAGGGAACGATCTTTCTGGACGAGATCGGCGAGTTACCACTCTTTTTGCAGCCCAAGTTGTTACGAGCACTGCAAGAGAAGGAGATCCGGCCTGTCGGATCGACAGAGAGAATTCCGATCAACGGGCGGGTTATTGCAGCAACAAATCGAGATCTCGAGGCGGCAGTGCGCGACGGAACCTTTCGTCGGGACTTATATTTTCGAGTGAACGTCATGCAAATCAGGGTGCCCCCGCTGCGCGAGCGCAAGATCGATGTTCCCTTGCTGGTCGCGCATTTTTTGGACAAATTCTCAGACCGGCTTCAACCGGTCCGTGCGATCTCAGATGACGCGCTGCGGCGATTGCTGGCCTACGATTGGCCCGGCAATGTCCGCGAATTAGAAAACATCATCGAGTGTGGTGTGGCTTTAGGTGCTGACAGGGTCCTGACGGCAGATGATCTGCCCTCTATCCCCGATGGCGGATCGACCCTGAGCCATCCCGGTGGCGATGAACTCGTCCCGCTAGGAGAAACCGAGCGACGCGCCATCTTACGCGCACTGCGGGAAACCGGAGGAGACAGGGTCGTCGCAGCGCGCCTTTTAGGCATTGGTAAGACCACCCTCTACCGCAGGCTCAAGAAGTACGCCAGCGATTTCACAGCCCCAACCGATGTTCACGTCTGAGGAGCTCTTAGGCATGGAATGCTTTTTTTGATTTGCTCAAATCCCAAGTGCCGCTTCGTCGTCAACCTTCGAGAAGGCGCACAAGTGCTGGAGCGCTCCAAGCTTGTCATCGACGAGTGTCTGTCCTTACGTACGGTTGGCTTGAGCGAGCGAATGAGGCTCCTCGGCTCGTTCCTCTGACCATTTTTACAGAGGCTCGCGACAAGAAGCACGTGTATTGGTGTCACGGCCAGTTTAGGGACTATCAGATATTCGGCAGTCTGGTGAAGATCATAGCGAATTAACGGATCCTGGATTCCTAAAGCGGTTACAGAGCCAGTCGCAAGACGGTTAGATGTTCTTCAGCCTCCTCCCCGTGACGCCAAAGAGATTCAGATCGCCCAGAAAGAGTGCGCTGGACCGATTTGAGAGTAGTTTCGTCGGTGCTGTTGGGATCGTTACCCGTCGGCTGCTTCTTGGATTGCTCGGTTTTGGTGCGCAGGGTGGGCTTGCCGGGGTCATTATCGCCTATCTTGCGCCCAGGTGGAGGATGCTTGCAAATGCGAGCGACTCCTTCCGGCGCTGGCTGAGGATATCACTATCGTATCTTCAGGGAGTGATGAAAAGGCGCT
>DATNLB010000109.1:0-5309 GCA_035603095.1 Candidatus Acidiferrales bacterium | reverse complement strand
CGGTGCTTTCCACCGGTGCAGCCGAACGCGATGGTCAGGTAGCTTTTTCCCTCTTCGATGTAATGTGGGATCAAGTAGGTCAGCAGCCCCTGCATGCGGCGCAGAAACTCCCCGGTCTGCGGAAACGACTGGATGTACCGCCGCACCTTCGGGTCCTTGCCCGTGAACGCGCGCAGCTTCGGGACAAAATGCGGATTGGGCAGAAACCTCACGTCGAACATCAGGTCGGCGTCCGTGGGTACGCCGTACTTGTAGCCGAAACTCACCAGCGAAGCCAGCAGCGGCCGCTTGCTTTCCGACCGGAAGCGCTCGTCCACAAAGTGCCGCAGCTCGTGTACGTTGAACTGCGAAGTATCAATCACCACGTCGGCGAGTTTCCGGATCGGCTCCATCAGCGCGCGTTCGTGCGACAAGCTTTCCCGTACGGAAAAATTCTTTCCCAGGGGATGCGGGCGCCGGGTCTCGCTGTACCGCCGCAGGAGGGCGTCCTCGTTCGCTTCGATGAAAACAAGCGTGATGGGATGATCTTTTTTCAAATGTTTCAGGAGTGGCGGCAATTTTTCCAGTTGCATGCCCTCGCGCGCGTCCACCAGCAGGGCCGCGCGCGCAAAATCGCCTTCGCCCGCGGCGTGCAGTTCCGCAAAAATAGGGATGAGGTTCACTGGAAGATTGTCCACGCAGTAGAAGCCCATGTCTTCGAAGGCGTGCAGGACGGTGCTTTTGCCGGAACCGGAAAGTCCGGTAAGAATGACAAGTTGCCGGGTTTCGTGTCGCGTCTGCGGCTTCACGGGCGATGCCGCTCAGCTCTTTTCCCGGCGTTGGTGAGTGCTGGGAATTCTCATGTCTTCGCGATACTTCGCGACCGTGCGGCGGGTCACGTGAATTCCCCCGTCATCCAGTTTCTTGGCGATCTGTTCGTCGGTCAGCGGATGTGCCGCATCTTCCTCTTCGATCATTTTCTTGACGACCCGCTTGAGCGTCAGCAGCGACATCCCGCCGCCCTCCGGCCCGTTCACGGATTCGCTGAAAAAGGAGCGCAGCTCCAGCACGCCCTGTGACGTGTGCGCATACTTGCTGGCTACCGCGCGGCTCACCGTCGAGGGGTGCACGCCGACCTCTTCCGCCACTTCTTTGATCATCATGGGCTTCAGCGCGTCCTGACCGTGATCGAGGAATTCGCCCTGGCGGGCGATGATCGACTGGCAGACGCGCAGGATGGTGTGCTTGCGCTGTTCGATGTTCTTCATCAATTGGACGGCCGCCGTAAAGCGTTCCTTCACGTAGTTCCGCACGTCGCGGTCGGCGGCATCCTTGACCAGCAGCCGCCGGTAGGTGGGGCTCAGCCGCAGTTGCGGCATGTCGTCTTCATTCAGGAACGCCTGCCACTGATCGTCCACCTTGCGGAAGTAGACGTCGGGCTCGACGAGGCGCGGCTCTGTCTTGTTGTAGCGCAGCCCCGGCCGCGGATCGAGCTTCTTGATCACTTCCAGGGCGTGCTTGACGACCTCCAGCGGCCGGTTCAGCGCGCGGGCTACTTCCTTTAGTTGATTGGATTGCACTTGCTTGAGATGTTCAGAAACGATCTGCTGCGCCAGCGTGTTCTGCGGATCAAATGCTTTCAATTGCCGCAGCAGGCATTCACGCAAATCCCGCGCGCCCACTCCGATCGGGTCGAAGTCCTGCACCACGGCTAGCGCGTCGTCCAGATCATCCTGCGAATATTTTCCGTTCTGCGTCAGTTCCTCGGTGGAAGCCGTCAGATAGCCGTTCTCGTCCAGATTGCCGATGATGCTGTCCGCGATTTCTTTTACCGCGTCCGAACAGATCGTGACGCTCAGTTGCCACTGGAGATGGTCGGTCAGCCCGCTCGGTGAAGAGAGGAACTTTTCGAAGGAAGGCCGCTCGGAAACCTCGCGCTCCTGCGATTGCCCTCCGTCTCCCCCGGTATCCAGGTACTGGTTGAAGAAGCTTCCCACGTCAAACTCGTCAAACGGATTGGCCTCGGGTTTCTCCGGAACTTTTTCCGTTTCCGCTTTCAGAAAGGTCTCGTCGCTGTAGTTGTCCGTTTGGGTGGGTTCTTCGCTCTGCTCTTCCAGGACCGGGTTGGCGATCATCTCCTGGTTGATCATTTCGCGCAGCTCGAGGCGGTTCAGCGCCAGGACGCTCACCATCTGTACAAGGCCGGGCGTCAGAATCTGCTTCTGCGACACTCGGAGATTGAGTTTGAGTCCTTGCCAAGCCATGGATGGTCCCGTGTTCCCTTTTCTAATCCTAGTTCAGGCGAAAATGATCGCCCAGATAAACGCGCCGGACTTCCGCATCGTTGCTTAATTCGTCCGGGCGGCCCTTCCGGAATATCTTGCCACTTTTCAGGATGTACGCGCGATCCGTCACGCTGAGAGTTTCCCGGACGTTATGATCGGTAATCAGCACGCCAATTCCCGACTTCGCTAGATCCCGGATGGTTTCTTGGAGATCCTTGACGGTTAGAGGGTCGATTCCCGAAAAAGGTTCGTCGAGTAGCACAAAAGAAGGCTGCAAGGTAAGGGATCGCGCGATCTCCAGCCGGCGGCGCTCTCCGCCGGAGAGCGTATAAGCCTTGCTGGTCCTCACCGTTTCCAGCCCCATCTGCATCAAGAGTTCCTCCAGGCGGTCGCGCTGCTGTTCCGGGGTCAGCGGCAGGGTTTCCAGCACCGCGAGAAGATTCTCTTCGCTGGTCAATTGGCGAAAAACCGAGGGTTCCTGAGGAAGGTAGCTGATTCCGCTGCGGGCCCGGAGGTACATCGGGAAGTCCGTGATTTCGTCGCCGTTGAGGAGTACGCGGCCGGAGTCGGGCCGGGCGAGGCCTACCAGGATATAAAACGTGGTCGTCTTGCCTGCGCCGTTGGGGCCGAGTAGCCCAACAACTTCACCCTGTCCAATCTCCAGTTCAACGTCGTCAACAACCTTACGGCCACGGTACGACTTGCTAAGTTCGACGGCCTGGAGCTTCAGCATACCTCTTCACGGGCGGCCGCGGAGGAGTTGCGTCACTTCTCGACTCGGTGCCTCGTCAACGTCCGCGAACCATTTTCTGAGTCGACGATGATCGTATCATCCGCTAAAAAGAAGGTCAATTGACGCCCCGTCGTGGTCCCTTCCACCGCATCGTGGATCGCGGGATTTCCGCCGCTCATTACGAATTTTCCGTCCGTCGCGTTGTACTCTCCCCGCTCGGCCGTGGCTTTCCTCGTCCCCTGTTCCACGATCACGCCGCCCGTGCCAACCGCCCGGCTGATCTGCTGGGCTCCCGCCGCTGGATTTGCCGCAGCCAAACCGTTCGCCGCATTCGAATTGGGCTTCCCGGCCCTCGTAAAATATAAATCCACGTCCGCGGCGTGCATGATTTGCTCCGCCGATTGCGCCACCACCTTCTTTTCCAGGTGCGCGCGGTTCTCTGCGTCGCGGTACATCAGCGTCCCCGCCGTTACATGCCACAACCGCGGCTTCTTCGGCCCCGCTTGGACGGCCGCGGTTTGCGCTCGCAAGGGGCCCACGGCCTGGGGGAAAACCGCGCGAACATTTCCAATGGCATTCATAACCCTCGCCTCGCGCAGCAGCTCGATCGAATCTGCTTCCATCACCGAATCGCCCTGCCACAAGCGCGCATGTCCCGTGTATAAGGCTCTCCCCGTCTTCGAATTCCCCTGCATCGCATCGGCCGAAATGTTCGTAGGTGCGGTGGCAAGTTGCGCTCCGCTCCCTTTTGTCGAAAAGTCCGTCGACCGAACACCTCCTTCGGCATGAATCTCTCCGTTGCTCTGCACAAACGTGATCCGCTGCGCCTGCGTTTCCGCGACTGCATCGCGCGCCAGCGCTTTTCCCGTCAGCAACGCCGTCTGCGTTGCCCGGACAAACGTCGCGTGGTCCGCTTGTCCGCTCCTGTCGCCCTCCTTCAGCCTCACCTCTCCCTGCAGATCCATCTGCGACCATCCGCCGCTAGCCAGCAGTTGGGCCACTCCGCTATGCGCGGTTGCTGTCTGCACGGGCTTGCCGACCGCCGCCCGCTCTGTCAATACATTGCCGGTTGCAACCAACTTTCTCGCCTTGCCCTCCTCCCCGAATTCCATTTCGAGCTTATCCGCCTGCAGTTTTGTGCGCGCAGCCTCACTGCCCGCGAGGGCCCCCTCGGTCACGTTCTGCGGCGCCGCGTCTGTCCATTCGATACTCCCAGCCCTCAAGGTTTCCGCTCGCTTGAGCTTGCTGCCCTCGCCTTTTTTCCCATCGGCGAATTCCATCAGCAATGCACCCGTCTGCAGCATTCTTGCCTCGCCGGACTTCTCTGCCCGCGTTTTCAGTTGCACGTTGCCTTTCAAGTTCAATTCTCTCGGCTGGTTTACCTTTGGCCACAGCTCCATTGCGCCGTGTTCCGCGCGGAACTCATCTACCTCGTTTCCCGTGCGCCGCGAACCCCGCACCTCTGTAATCCCCTCGATCCTCGTCAGCCACCCCTCGGGCGCAAATTGTGCCGTGATTGTCTCCGCGCTCAGATTTGTCGGGCCATCCGCGCCCTGGGATTCCAATTCCGGGTTTTCCCCATTCAACCCCGGCGTAACCACAAGTCTCTCTGCGCGAAACGCCGCGTCCAGCGTCAGCGTCAGCTTTCCCCCACGCAAATGCGTCGTATGCGTTTCCGCTTCCACCGGTCCGTACAATTGCATCGTCCTCGAGTCCCGCTCAAAATCAAGATTCTTCCCCGTCACACGAATGGGTTCTTTGCTACCCGCACTCGCAGTCTTTTTCCCCGCCGCGTCATTTCTCGGCGGCATCAGGGAAAACCGCACATCTCTGAGCAGCCTGACCATCCCTTCTTCGGAGTGATACTCGACTCCCACGGCCTCCCCATTCCCATTCGGAAAGACGAACTTCACTCGCTGCTCCGTCCGCGCCATACCACTGGCGCGGTTGAAGACCACCCCCCGGGTTTCCACGTGTACTTTCTGCTGTGCTGCTGGCCCCGGATTTTTCTCTCCTCGCTCGGCTTCCTCCCGGCTCTGCAGGTCCATCTGCACTTCGCCGCTGCAGGCGATGCTTTCCCCCGCTTTTTCGTATTGGCAGCTTTGCGTATGAATGGTGTCGTGCCGCTCTCCCTTCTTTCCAAAGATGGTGATCTTCACGTCCTCCAGCAAGCTCGCCTCTCTATCCTTGAAATCCGTGGCCTTCGACGCCTCCACCGTGAAGATTTTTTGGTTTCCATCCATCTTGGAAAAGGTGAGCCCGTTCGAGCGGCGCGTCACGTCTTGCGGAGCCGGCGGCGGCGCCTTTTGCTG
>DATNLB010000114.1:0-4121 GCA_035603095.1 Candidatus Acidiferrales bacterium | reverse complement strand
CTAATTTCATCCTCGATTGCGTCGGCGCCGAGGGCACTCTGAAGACCGGCGTTGCGGCTTTGGCAAGACTTGGGCGCCTGACTCTTGTCGGCGCAGCTCTAAAGACGATCCCATTTGGGCTGCACGAAGTACCTTGGGGCTCTCAACTTGCCACCAGCATGAACGGAGGCACAGTCAACCTCCGAGAGGTCATCGAACTTGCCCGGATTGGGAGGATCGAAACCATTGAAGATCGTTACCCGCTGACGCGCGTTGCCGAAGCCTACAGCGATTTCAAAGCGGGGAAAGTGCGCGGTCGAGCGGTATGCATTCCGGAAGGGACGGCGGCGTAGCAACCAAAGTCTCTTAGAGCCTTGTCTGCAAGTTCCATTAGTTGCTCGCATGGACGGGAAATTCTGATTATGAGTCTGGCTGAAGCGATCAAGGTTACGGCAGTACCAAACGAGCCCACCATCCTCGCCGACATCCGCAAATTCTTTGTGGGTTACGGCCCCACGTTCGTGGAATTGGCAGACGGAGAACGGTCAGATCTCAGCGCCCTGCTCGATTTTTACGGCGCGCCGCTAAGGTTCATTGGCTCGAACTTCCATATGGTCATGAAGGACAACAATGCCATTACCAGTGAAGAAGGAATGGGCGGCGAGATCGGCAGGTTACGACATGCCCATTTTGCTGGATCAACGCTTGACAAGTGCGACATCAAAGTTCTCAACGCTCAGGCGGCGCTCGTCGATGCGCTGTGGGTGCGGAGAGACACTGCAGGCACTGTGATGTCGCGATTCGGCGTGATTTATCTCATGGCACTGACTCAACAAGGCTGGCGGATCACATCGGCGATCAACATATCAGGGTAGACAGTCGACAGCCTCTGCGTCATTTCAGGTTCCACCAGAAAGGAGACGCAACAAACACAAATGGGATCAAAAGCGCAGATTGGAGCCATGATATCGGTAGCGGACGTTCCCGCGCTCGAAGTGAGCGACATACAAGCGACGGTCCTGCGCCCGCGGCTCTCTCCCTACAAGGGAGAATACGTCATCCTTCGCGTCGACGATCGAGCGCAGGGTCGTGAAATGTTGCGCCGACTAATTCCGCATGTGGCACCGGCTGACGACTGGTGGGTGCCGACGCTCCCGGGTTGGTTAGGCATAGCGTTCACTTACCAAGGCCTTAAGGCGCTAGGGGTGCCTGAGGCATCTCTGGACACCTTCCCTCAGGAATTCCGCGAAGGCATGGCCGCGCGGGCCGAGATTCTGAATGACGTAGGCAATAACGCTCCCGCCAACTGGGAATATCCATTCGGCACTGCGGACATGCACGTAGCTTTGGCCATCTACTCGAAGGATGACAAGAGCCTAGAAATGGTGTTGGACCGGGCACGACAGAGTCATCACGATCTGCCCGGAATCTCGGTTGTCTATCGCATGAAGTTCAGTGAGCTCCCGGGAGGACGTAATCCATTTGGCTTCAGAGACGGACTGCACAATCCGCACGTTGAAGGAAGCGGCGTACATATCCATCCGGGCTTTGGGCCGCCCGTTAAGGCGGGCGAGTTCATCATGGGCTACCCCGATGAACTAGGAGAGACCGCGACAAGTCCCCAGCCGCAGCAATTAAGGCGCAATGGCACCTTTCTGGCATTTCGCAAATTTCACACCCGGGTCGCTGAGTTTCGGAAATATCTGCGGGAACAGGCCTCATCGCCCGAAGAGGAGGAGTTGATTGCAGCCAAGATGGTCGGCAGATGGCGTAGTGGCGCACCTTTGGTACTCGCTCCCGAGCATGACGATCCCAAGCTAGGCGCAGATCCAGACCGCAACAACACTTTTAGCTATGCAGATGACATGCAAGGACTGAAGTGTCCCTTCAGTTCTCACATTCGACGGATCAACCCGCGGGATGCTCTGAAGAATGACCTTGTAGCCGTAAATCTGCATTACTTTCTGCGGCGTGGCACAAATTACGGCCCGCCTCTCCCGGAAGGAGTCCGGGAAGATGACGGCGTCGAGCGTGGCGGCGTCTTCCTATTGATTGGCGCGCACCTGAGACGGCAATTCGAGTTCGTTCAATCCCAATGGATGACTGACGGCAATTTCATCAGTCATGGAACCGAGCAGGACCCGATCCTGAATAACGGGGAGAATGACGGAGTCTTCACCATCCCTAAACGTCCGATCCGTCGACGTCTTCACGGGCTTCCGCAATTCGTTGCTGTGCGAGGAGGCGAATATTGCTTCATGCCCGGTCTGCAGGCTTTGAAATGGTTAGCCGGCCTGGGCGCCGAGCACCGGTAGCGAAAATAGAGAGTGTCGCTGTGACAAAACGAGTAACGCGTACTAGCAAAACAACGAGGAGACGAAAATGGCTACCACACTGGAAGTGAAGAAAGCAGTCAAGACCCGGCCGGGCACGAAGGCGGGACAGTCGAACGAATTCACACTGATCTGCAAGCTAAAGTCAGGCGGCGCTGAGCGCCTGCGCAAGCTTTTGGCCGATGGATTCACGGGCGAACGTCAGAAGAACACGGATCGCATAGCTACCGTCCATGATCTGCGGTTTGTGATTTTCGACAACGATACCAGGGTCATCTTTGCCTCCACATTTGATGGCGACTGGGAGTCGTACATCAACGATTTCGCCACTATCCTTCCCGACGAGATTGACCTCCTCTTCCACGAATGTGAGGGATATCCCGGCATACACAGTTCTGGCATCAAGGACTGGATTGTTAGCCAGCAGATCACGGCGATCGGTTTTTACAGCGCTTATCCCGAGGCGTCAGTTCGGGATGTGTGGAAGGCCCTGAAGACCAAAAAGGCATTCGATACCTTGCTGGACGCCGCTAGCTGAAATCCTGAAACCGGGCGCGAAGATGCTGCGCACTTTCAGGTACATCCGCTTCAAGCCTGCTTGAACGGTTTCCAAGACAGGAGAAAAAACATGAATCACGGTCAATATCGAATAGCCGCGAAGCTGGTGGAGATGATCCATCAGGATTTTCAAGGGTTTCACCCGGGCTACCGCGATGTGCATGCCTCGGGTCGTTATTATGCTGGTACGTTCAAGGCCGCGCCAGAGGCCAAAAAATTGAGCCGCGCCGTACATCTGCAGGGTGATGCCGTGCCAGTTACCGTGCGCCACTCAAACAGCCGATCGGGAAATCCATGGGGGCCGGCAACCACGGCCTCCATGGCCGTAAGGTTCTATCTTCCTGATGGCACAGTAACGGATCTAGTCTCTCTGCCGATACCGCTCTTTTTTGCGCGCACACCCGAAGAAACCCTCGAGTTTCTGGAGGCGGCGCGGCCCGATCCGAACACCGCCGAGCCTGATCCGAATAGACTCGGGCCGTTCCTGGCAGCCCACCCCTGGGTCGCGCATGCAGTCCAACTCGCGAAAGGCTTGCCCGCATCGGTCAGCCTTGCCCAGACGGCGTTCCACATGCTTCACGCCTTTCGCTTTGTGAACGCTGCGGATGAAGCCCAGTACGCTCGTTATCACTGGGAACCCGAGGCTGGCACAGCTGGTCAGACGCTGGAAGACTTACAGAAGCAACCGCCGAATTATCTCTTTGAGGAACTCGATGCGCGTCTGCGCAAGGGGCCAGTGGTTTTCAATCTCGTCCTGCAGCTGGCCGGAGATGGTGACGCGCTTGATGACCCGAACTCACCCTGGCCCGACAATCGTCCACGCGTGCGCATTGGGCAACTCAAGATCATGCGAACGACCACCGTCGAAGAGATCGGCGATGCAGTGATGATGCACGATCCTACACGCCTGACTGATGGTATCGAGGCATCGAACGATCCCGTCCTCGCTGTGCGCCGTGGTGTATATGAAGTTTCGGTCGCCTACCGCACCGGCGGGTGGAAGGGACATCAGGCGGCGTGGGAGCGCGGAGGGATTTGCCCGTTCGGGGGAACTTCGAAGTGAGCAATATACAGTCGACTGTCCTCATGATCCTCGTGCTAATCGGCTGGCAACAGGTAGCCCGTTACCAAAGCAAGCTCGTTCAATGGATTCGAATCGGAATTTGATGCCCGCGATTTCTCTTACTCCTCAACTCTTTGTGCGAATCGCCGCACCGGACGAGATTGGCATGTACGTTGCATTGGTAGAGA
>DATNLB010000228.1:0-2471 GCA_035603095.1 Candidatus Acidiferrales bacterium | reverse complement strand
CGTGCAGCGCAGGCTGTACGCGTCCTGAACGCGCGGATCTTTTTCCAATGCGCGATGCGACTCGCGAATCTGGCTGCCTTCATTCAGGTGCGCAAGATTCCGCGCCGTCGTCCCCGCCCCTGCATACGCACGCGCCTGCATGATCCGCGGATCGAATGCGCCGGGGCTTCCTCGCAGGGCATCCAGCGAAAGGGAAGCGGCCACATCCGCGGTGTCCACCAAAATGTCCGCTTCACGCAAGGCGAGGCTTAGCAGCGCCAGCATGCCCTGTGTCCCATTCAGAAGCGATAGTCCTTCCTTCGCCTCCAACGCGACGGCCGTAATCCCGGCGCGCTTCAGAGCTTCGCCGCCGGGCAAAACTTCTCCACGAAATGTCGCCCTGCCTTCGCCAATGACCACCTGCGCCAGATGCGCCAGCGGGGCGAGGTCGCCCGAAGCGCCCACCGAACCCTGCGAAGGGATCACGGGATGCACCTTGGCGTTCAGCATCTTGCAAAGCGTCTCGACCAGCCGCGGCCGCACGCCGCTGAATCCCTTCGCCAGCGCATTAGCGCGCAGCAGCATCATCGCGCGCGTCTCCTCCTCACTCAGCGGGGCCCCCAGGCCGCAAGCGTGAGATCGCACCAGATTCACTTGCAGTTGCCGCACTTGCTCCGTGGAGATACGTACCGAAGCGAGTTTTCCGAAGCCCGTATTGATCCCGTAAGCCGCCGTTCCCGACGCCACCAGGCGTTCGACCACTGCGCGCGAAGCATTCATCCGCTCGATCGCCGAGGCCGTCAATTGGACTTGTTCGCCGCGCAGAGCAACTTCGTGGAGTTGCGGAAAAGTGAGATCGTTTCCGCTGAGCGCGACACTCATGCGTTACTCCGGTCGGGTTGCGGCACGACGATGGCGCTAAATACAGTGTGGTATTTCTTAGGCAGCAATTTCGGCCGGCCGTTGCTGCCGCAAATCACGTGCGTCGTCTCCCCGTTCGCCAGGACTTTTCCGTCCGCGTCGCGAATGACTTCGTAGGAAAACTTGACCACGCGGTTCCGCGATTCCGCGATGCGCGTCCGGATGCGCAGGACTTCATCGTACGTCGCTGAATGATGATACCGGCAGTGCGCATCCGCCACCACGATGTGGCAATCGTCTTCAATTTCCATGCGTTTGTACTCGATACCCAGCGCGCGGATCAGCTCGACGCGGCCCACCTCGAACCAGATCAGATAATTCGCGTGATACACCACGCCCATCTGATCCGTCTCCGCGTAGCGCACGCGCACCACCGCGTCATGATATTCGATCATTCTTGCTCCTGTGGGCCGTCCGTTCTCTGTTGTCAGTTTTAAGTAAAGGCCAACGGAGATGGAACCACGTCCAAACTTCGCTTTGACGAATGCCCCGGATACAAAGCGAAAAAAGCTCTGCGCAACTGGACAACATATTGAAAAACCAGCCACCACGAGTAAAAAGTGAAAACTTAAAACTGAAAATTGCAAACTATTCTTCGCCCTGCCACACCGGCTTACGTTTCTCCAGAAACGACGCGAGCCCTTCTCGGAAATCGGGTGTGCAACGAATACGCGCATTTTCCAGGATGGCGCGTTCCAAATCGTGATCCACGCCTGGCGCTGCCGAGGAGACCAGAAGATGTTTGGAACGAGTAAGGCTGCTGGGGCTTGCTGCGATCAGCAAGTCCGCAAGTTCGTGCGCGCGCGCCAGCAAGCGGTCCGCCGGAACCACCTCCGACACCAGGCCGAATTCCTTCGCTTCGGCCGCTTCGAGGATGCGGCCCGTGAGCAATAAATCGCGGCAGCGCTTTTCTCCGATCTGCCTCGTCAGGAACACGGAAACAATCGCCGGCAGGAAACCAATCTTCACTTCCGTGTACCCGAATTTTGCTTCCGGCACGGCGAGCGTGAAATCGCACAGCGTGGCGAGTCCGCAGCCTCCGGCGAAAGCTGCTCCATTTACAGCCCCTATCAGCGGCCTGGGAAAACTCCAGATCCTGCGAAACAGTTTGGCGATCCGCCGCGAGTCTTCCTGGTTTTCCGCCGGAGATTGTTTCGCGATCGCCGCGAGCATGTCTAAATCCATGCCGGCGCAAAATGCTTTGCCCGCTCCGGTCAAAATCCCCACGCGCGCGTGGCTTCTTTCGATCTCATCCAGTGCGGTCTGCAATTCAGCCATCATTTGCGTGGAGATGGCGTTGCGCTTTTCCGGGCGGTTCAGCGTGATGGTAGCGAGATTTCCAGATATGTCGAGAAGAAGTGTTTGATACATGGCAGCAATCTCCCTCGATGCGTGCGCCGGCAACTCTTCTGGACGCGAGAGCCCGGAAGTAGAAATGCAGCATCTGTCCCGACCCTGCCGGGAGGCTATGCCCCTACCCGGCAAGAACGCCCGGTCGGAGTGATTCTAGTTCACCAGTGGGGCATGCGCATACTTCGCGCGAATTTCGTTCGTCATTTCGAGCACCTTTG
>DATNLB010000788.1:0-6003 GCA_035603095.1 Candidatus Acidiferrales bacterium | reverse complement strand
ATCGTTCCGGACATGCCCAAGACGCGTTCCGGAAAAATCATGCGCCGCGTCCTCGCCGCCATCTCCAATAACATGGACACCGGAGACATCACCACTCTCGCCAACCCCGACATTGTCGCCCAGATTCGCGAGCTAGTTCAGGGCCGCAACGTCGCCCCCCTCAAGGAAGGCCCCGAAGACATCAAGCGCTTCGGCGAAGAACGCTAAAGCTCACCCCTTCGTTTGTACGGCAGATAGCCGTATATTTCCATTGACATGTACGCCTATTCGCCGTACATTCATCGCAGGCTAGGAGAAGCCCATGACACGCACGCAGTCGCCTCCGCGCCGTTCTCGTAAAGAGCAGCGCTTGGAAGCCCGGGTCACTCCCGAACTGAAGCGCCTTATCGAGCGCGCGGCCACTCTCCGCGGCACCACCGTAACTGAGTTCGTAGTTGCCAGTGCCCAGGAAGCGGCCACAAATACCATCAAGGATTTCGAGGTCTTGCACCTCCGGGAGGAAGCCCGGGAAGTCTTTGTAAATGCGATTTTGCATCCACCCGCACCGAACGATGCTGCTCGCGCAGCGGCCCAGCGCTACAAGAGACAGTTGGGGCTCTAGTTGCCCCAAGAACGGAAAGAACCGCGCTTCGCCATTGAGCCACTCGGAGAAAAACACATCCGGGCGGCTTTTTCGTGCGGTGTGGAAGCCCTCGATTCTTACCTGCACAAACAAGCCGGCCAAGACGCCAGAAAGCGCGCCGCGGTTCCGTTCGTCGCTACTCCAGACGGTCAGACCATCGCCGGCTACTATACGCTTTCCCAGTACGCCATCGGGCTAGACGCCATTCCCGAAGAGGTCCCAAAAAGGCTGCCCAGGTATCCGATGGTTTCTGCAACACTTCTCGGCCGTCTTGCAGTGAGTGTCGAATTTCGCGGGCAGGGCCTCGGAGAGACTCTGCTGATGGACGCCCTCCACCGCTGCCTTGCTTCGAGCCAGCAGATCGCATCGGCCGCCGTTATCGTGGACGCTAAGGACGAGTCGGCGGTTCGCTTCTATAAGAAGTACGGTTTCATTGCACTACCCAAAATAGAGAACCGCCTCTTCCTGCCCATGGGAACCGTCGACCAACTCTTTCGCCAGGACCGCTAGCCTGCAAGCGGGAGTCCTCTCTTCCCCCTTTTCTAATTTCAAGTTTCTGGTTTCTGATCTCTAGCGATGGACGCTCGTCAATTTGCGCGCGCACCGGCCAGCAACAATGGCGAGATGGCAGCATCAATCGCATCATCCGTGAATTCCGTGAGGCTCACGCCGCGATGCAGGCTCCAATGTTCGGCCTGCTCGGCCGTCTTTCCAGGTGGCAGCTTCGTCAACGGTCCGAGTGTCTCTATCTCCAAAAACTCGTTATTCGTAAAAGTCTCAAAAGAGCACCCGAAATCCGGGTATTTCTCTCCAGAATTGGCATGCGCGCGTTTGATGAATGCCTCGCCGTTTAAGACGTACGCACCCCAAGTGTCCGGGTTGAACATTCCCAGCTTCTGCGCTTCGGAGTTTCTCGGATCCTGCTTCAATGCCATGTATTTCTTGGTGAAGACCCAGCGTTTGTCCGACAGGTTCGTGTACGCCCACATTACCAAGGGATTAGTCGCCTCCAGATTCGCAGGATGCTTCCCGCGCGGCGGAAAACCCGTGATCGCAACCCCTCCTGGTGCCATCATCGTCAGCGCCCATACCGAGTATTCCAGCGCAAAAAGAGAACGGTTCGTAATGCGATGAAGGACGATCACCTCCGTTCCCGAAGTTGCCATCCTCACCTCAATTTCTTTCTGGAGGCTTGTCAGCGGCTCCACAGGAGCTCTCGCAATCAGTCCGTTTGCAGTAATTGTTATTTCGACCGGCATGTTGTCGGGCGCCCATGTCGCCACCGGATCCTCGGGAGCTTTCCAAACGCGGTCTCCACCGCGGAGCTGGAACTTTTCTTCTCTACTTCCTCCCAGTTGATCGGGAAATTCTTTGAAGACGTTCTGGCCGCCTACGAATCCAAAGCGGATCACTCTCGGTCCAACGTCGCCAGTCACAATTAGCTCCACTTCACCGTTGCTGACTCGGTAGCAATTACGCCACCCCTTGTATTCGATTTTTTCCACTTTGACATCCGCGCAAACAGGCAAAGCAATCATCAAGCTGAGAACAAATAGCAGAATCACTTTTGACATGGCACCGCTCCCCGTCGACGACGCTTGGTGATCTGGTTTGGATCCTCGCGCGTGGAGTTTACCTCGATCCGGCGTGTGGCACAGCCTAAATGAGCGGACAAGGTAGGGGAGCCGCTCCTAGGCGCGGCATACACCGGGACGCCTGCTCCGGAGCTACCCAAGAAAACGAAACACCATACTCGATGCTGGTCCTATATATGGTATTCTGAGAGGTATTATGAGCACTGCCCGGAAAATTACCGTAGAGGTGCCGCTGGCGCTTCTGGAAAAGGCGCAGCAAGCTAGCGGCACCGGTGTCACCCAGACGGTCCGCACTGGGCTGCAGCTGGTTGCGGCTTCGCGGACTTATGCTCGCCTTCGCAAACTCCGTGGCAAGGTTCGCTTCTCGCGCACTCTGGCAGAGCTGAAGGCCGACCGGTGACCGCTGCCGACACAAGTAGTTGGATTGCCTTTCTGGCAGGCAGCACTGGCGAGGACGTGCGGTTGCTTGATCGTGCCTTGGAAGATCGCCAGGTAGTAATGGTGCCGGTTGTCCTGACGGAGCTCTTGAGTGACGCAAGCCTTCCTTCGAATGTTGTCAAAGCAATCTCAGATTTGCCCCTGCTCGAGGTCACCTCTGGCTATTGGCGCCGAGCGGGCGCATTGCGGGCAAAGGTGCTCGCAAAGCGCCGCAAAGCGCGTCTCGGCGACGTCCTCATCGCCCAAAGCTGTATCGACCAAAGCATTCCTCTGATCACGCGCGACCGGGACTTCCGTGCGTTCGCCACGGCGGCAAAACTCAACCTCGTACTTGGCCCCGGCGCACACCGTCAGTAAATCTCGTCCAAAAAAATGTCGATGAGGTATCTTGCGGACTATTTGTTCGCCGGTTTGCTCCGCAGCTCAGCGAGTTTTCCCTGCTGTTCCGGCGTCAATTTGTTCTTGATTCGCACGAGGAGCGTCACCTGTTCCCTTTTGACTTCGCGTTCCGCGGTCAGCAGCTTTTCCAATTGCGCAAGAACCTGTTGCTCCTCCACATGCGGCTGTTTTACCAGCGCAACCAGCTTTTCCATTTCGTCCTGCAGCTTCCATTGCAGCTCGGTGAATTTCAGTTGCGCCTGGCGGATTTCCGTCTTGAAATAATCTTTTTGCTCTGCGCTCAGCCCAATCGCTTCCTGGTGCTGGATCACGAGTTCCGGCGCAAAGAAGCTCTGCCCGATCAAATCCTGATCCGGCTGCTGGGCGCGGATTCCGCCCGCCGCGAAAAGAAATACTGCGCAAATGCAGAGAACTCTCGCCCTCATTTCATTCCTCCTCATCCGTCTTCGCCGGGGCATTCAGATAGGATTCTCCGAGTCTCGGCATCGTCCGCAAAATCTCTTGCCCCGGAGTCACCAGCAGACCATCACTGGGCGCTCGCCATTCCGCCAGTTTCTGTGCAGCGGCGAGTTCGTCCCCCTGAATCATTCGCGCCGTTCTCCGTTGCAAGGTCACCCCAATCATCAGAACCGCCACAACCACGGCGGCCGCTCCGGCCAGCGTCCACACTCGCCACGGCCGCGCGCGCTTCCCTTCTCTTGCGGCCTCAGCCGCAGCCAGCACTCGCGCCCTGAAATTCGCCGGCGGCTCTGCCCCCTGCGTCACCAGCGGCAGCAGCGCATCCAATCGTGCCGCGCTGGCTCGAACCTCGTCCAGCTCATCGGAGCATTTCGCGCAGCTTCGCAGATGCTCCTCAAGATCCTTTGCCGTGGCCCCCGTCAGCGCCGCCTCCCGCAACGGATCTTTCCATTTTTCGCATGCATCTTTCATTTCATCACGTCCAACAAAATTTTTCGCGCCGTGTGCAGCCGCGACCGCACCGTCCCCGCCGGAATTCCGAGCACCGCGCCCACGTCCGCGGCCTCCATCTCTTCAACCAGAGATAGCTGCAGCACGCTTTGGAGTTTCCGCGGCAAGCGCTCTATTTCTCTCCGCAGCCGTTCCAGCATCACCCGTTGCTCGGCATCTTTTGCTCCGTCAACCGCAACCTGCGTTTCCGTGATCTGCCAGGCGGTATCTCGCGCCAGCCTCCGCCGGTAACTCCTCTGGCGGTTCAACGCCAGCCGGAAAACAATCCGGTTCACCCACGCGCGAAATTTTTCCGCTTCGCGCAGCGAGTCAAACTTCTGATAAGCGCGCAAGAACGCTTCTTGCGCAACATCTTCCGCGTCGGCGGCATTGCCCAGAACGCCGTAGGCAATCTGAAAAACGCGCCGCTGGTTCTCAGCGATGCGCTCGCCAAATCCCGCCTCGGGATTATGCGATTCAGCTCTTGCGATCAATGCACTCACGCACGCGCCTGTCACGCTTCTCTTGCCCCTCTACGTATAGACACCGCGGTCCGGCCCTTCGTTCAGCAAACTATCACGCTTATTCGCGCTTCGCAGCGAGCAATTCAAATCGTTTACGGGACCTTTGCGCCGGTCTGTGGGCGGCTCGGCCGCCCACACTCGGCTTCTTGCAGTCATCCTGGATCAGAAGAGAAATATCGGCTGAAACGCCGGAAGAATCGGTTGCAGTTGAGCTGCAATCTGCACGGCCTGAAGTTTCTGCAACTGCTCAGCGTCGAGGATAGCCACGAATTGCGTGAGAAAAGCCTGCTGCGCTTGCGCCATCTGCTGCTGCAACGCATGAATCTGGATCACCAGTATTCCCACTTGTGCCGGGTTCCCGCCGGAATTCAGCAGAACGGCTAGCTGTTGGGTTAGGGCTTGTGCCGTCTGAAACAGCGGTACAAGGGTCGTCTGGCGTGCCTGCAACAATTGCTCCAGCTCGCTCACCTGGCCGGGCCGGAGTTGCAAAAATTCAGCCGTAACCTGCAAAGGCGATGTTTCTTGGGTGCTCGGCTGAACACTGATTCTCTGTACCTGTTGCAATATTTTTTCGATGTTTAGTTTCGTCAGGTCCGGTGCGATCGTCACCGGTGTGGATTTGAGCGCGGGCTTTTGCGCCTGCGCCACGTCGCAACTCACAAGAATTATGGCCAGCACAACAAAGGCGCTTCCGGTCTTTTTCATGGTGTCGGTTCTCCTTGAAGTGTACGCATTCCGCGCCTTCATCTATCCAGACACCGCCACCACTCGCCCCGTTCGTACTTGGTGTTGTGAGTTACACTTCGCCTCCTTCAGCGACTCGACTAAGAGGAGTCCCCGCGAGGTCCCTTTAGAGGCCTTTCTATTCTGCTCGGAGGGCAACCATTGCCGCATGGCTGCCGCACTTCCGGTCTCAGATCGAGGCTGAGGGCAGTTCTCCCAGATTTTCGATAGAAGTGAGTCAATTTTTGAGTTGGCCTAGGTCATCCGGAGAATGCCACTATCCCGACATGCTCAGTGCGAGTGCTTCGATGATGTCGCTACTCTGCTCAGGTTGCTGCTGTTTCTTGGTGAGTTTAGCCATCGCCAAGATAGGGCTTCCAGTTAGTCGTTTTCAGTTGGCAGTACTTCCCAGGACCGCTCGCTGCGCCTGGAGGCGCTGGTGAATCCTGACTCTGGAATTACTTCTGCAGCGACGCTAGGCCAGAGTTCCGCAGATACTCCCGTTGGCATGAATGCCGTGGAGGGTTACAAAGCCTCAAAAAACGGCGACGGTCTGCGCATTCTCGAAGACCTCCCGCAAATCATCGAGCGCGGCGCTGCGGCGCTCACGCCGGCAGAAAAAGAATTGTTGAAGTGGGTCGGCGTATTCTTCCGCAAACCTACTCCCGGCAAATTCATGATGCGCATTCGCATGCCCAACGGCTTTGCGAAGAGCGAACAACTGCGCGCTATCGCCGAGCTCTCGCGGCGGCTT
>DATNLB010000787.1:0-5038 GCA_035603095.1 Candidatus Acidiferrales bacterium | reverse complement strand
AGAAATCGGGCAGGGAACGCTCCGTTGGGCTGGGCCGGATGAATTTGATCAGTTGCCGCTGGTTCGTTCCGTCAAATCCCACAAAGGCACTTTCGGGCATGTCCTCCTCGTCGCAGGTTCGCTCGGGAAGAGCGGCGCCGCTATTCTTTCCGGCCGGGGCGCGTTGCGGACTGGGGCAGGTCTGGTCACGATAGCTACACCCGACATCGTGTTGTCCCAAGTTGCGGCAGGCAAGCCGGAATACATGTCGGAAAGTCTGGAGTCGACTGACGAAGGCACGATTGCCGTCAGCAGCCTCGAGGGAAATGGCTTCGAAGAAATCCTGAAAGGAAAGACCGTTCTTGGCATCGGTCCGGGTCTTGGCACGCACCCCGAAACGCAGAAATTCATTCGCACCGTCGTTCGCGAGACTCCCCTGCCTACGATTCTGGACGCGGATGGTTTGAACGCCTTTGCCGGCAGCGGCGACTTATTTCGCGGCCGCCAATCGAGTTTCCTCGCTCTTACGCCTCATCCTGGTGAAATGGGGCGGCTCCTCGGAATTGCAACCCAGACCATTCAAGCAGACCGCCTCGCCATGGCGCTCGATGCGGCGCGTCGCTGGAACGCGCACTTTGTCCTCAAGGGCTACCACTCGATCGTGGCTTCGCCGGACGGGCAAACTTTCGTAAGTACGTCGGGCAATGCTGGCTTGGCGAAGGGTGGCACGGGCGACGTGCTTACCGGGATTCTCGCAGCGCTCATTGCGCAGTTTGGCGCGGACGACGGTGCGAGAGTGTTGAGCCTCGGCGTCTACCTTCACGGTCTGGCTGCGGAGTTGGCATCTCGCGGCAAGGATCTGTCCGGCCTCCTGGCCAGCGAAGTTGCAGACGCTGTGCCCCGTGCCCGCCTGAAACTCCTGGAGGAGTTACGGTCGAGTGTCTGAGGAAATTATCACTCATTCCGCTGAAGAAACCATGCGCTGGGGCAGGGAATTCTCGAAGCGCCTCAATGCTCCCATGCTGGTGCTTCTTGCTGGCGACCTGGGGACGGGAAAGACCACATTAACTAAAGGCATCGTTTCTGGACTCGGCGCCGCCAACGAAGACGACGTCACCAGCCCAACCTTCACCCTAGTTCATGTCTATGGGAGACCCGCCAAGGTCTACCACGCCGATTTATACCGGATTGAGAGTTTCCACGATTTTGAGACTCTGGGAATGGAGGACATGTTCACAGCTCCCTCCGTGGCTATTCTGGAGTGGTCGGAGCGCTTTCCATTACAGTCTCCCTGGCCGCAGATCCGAATCCGTCTTGAACACCTGGGAGGCGACGCCCGCCGCATTACCGTCTTGTAGGCCCTCGGAAATGTGCAGCCCCCAGCGCTCCCTTACTCTCTGGTTACGGAGCCCCCTGGATTTCTTGCCCGGCTCCTGTACGGCTGCTAACGTAAAAATAGCCCTTTTTGGCTAAGTAGATGCCCAACGAACTTCTAACTCCCAGTGCCGCCGAAGAGGCCCTGACGGAACTCAGGAGCTACAACGTCACGATTCCGATGGGATCGCTGGCGATCGGGGTGGATAACATCCACCACGATGTATTCTTGAGCCCGAAGTTTGTCCAGGCGGCTCGCGATTATCTTTTCGACCTTATTCGCCAGAGCACCTCCAGCACCTATCTTCCGGGGATCGAGCTGCGCGCCTCACGAGGGCCGGACGGTGCGGGCTTCCGCAAACTGCTCTCCGAACTGCTGCAAAGTTCTCTGACGCAGGCCAAATATCACAAAAATATAGAGATAGACCTGCTTTTCCGGCTGGCCTTGCTGAAATTTCTGACCTTTGAAATGGGCAATCAATTTGCCAACCTTATCCTCGAAGGCAAGGAATGGATCCGCAAGCGAGGCGAGCATTTCGAGCGCAGCCAGCAGGCACACGTCATCAAAGCACGTTTGTCGGAACTGCAGTCCGCGCGGAGGGCCGTAGTCCGCCGCGTGGGACAGCAAGTGGCGCAGATTGTTGCCGACGTGGAAGACAACGTCATCGCAAAAGCACGCCGCGCCCTGTTTGGCGAAGATTTCGCTTCCTATTACGAGCTCTGTAAGAACCGGCTGATTTTCCTCGACGGCGGGAAGGACGACGTTTTCTTTCTGGAGCACTACATCCTCCTGGGCAATTATGCCCGTGACCCCGACCGCTTTGAGGCTATGGACGCGCTTTTCCAGGATTTTCTCCGCGAGGCGGGCATTACGCCCAGCTATGACCCATCGCACACGGAAGCCATCCAGGCTCATACCGCGCTGCTGGAAGCAGTGCAGGCGATTCGCACGGACATTGCGAGCCTTGAGGAACAGCGCGAAAACACCCGCAAGCGTCTTGACCGGGGTGATGGCTTCTTCACGAAGCTTCTAAATTCGGGTGATCCTGCCGATCTGAAGGCGTCGCTGAATGACCTCGAACTCCGGCTCAAGCATCAGGAATGCAAGCTGGAGGAGTTGGGACCGCAGATCGACGCGGCCAGGCAAAAGCTGGATTTTTTCGTCAAGGATCATGCCGGAAAGCTCGGTGAATACCTGAACGAGCCGGAAAACGCGAAGCGGCTATTCGACGCAAGTTCCGCCTCGGAAACGGAGGCGCCGGTGCGCGCGCGCTTGCTCGCGCGGCTCCTCGACCGTCTCGAACAGCTCGAAATTCTCCATCACGTCCTGGCAAGCTATGAAATCCGGCCCATCGCCGCCGATTACTGCCCGCCCGTGCACTTGCAGCAACTCCGCAAGGCCCTTGTTTCGAAGGAAGAGCTGAAGCAAGTCGAGCAGGTTATTAAGCAGGTGCCCGCGAAGAAATTGTCGCTCAAGGCCATCGAAGAACTTTCCAAAAAGATACACCGCTATTCCCGCGAGGAGATGCAGGCCTTCGTGCTGCGATTCGCAAACGATTTCCTTCGTCTGAGAAGGGATCTCCGTGACGCCGAACATCTGACCACCTGCATGGAGCGCATCAACCTGGTAACCACCGAAAAGGCACGCGAATTGTCGCGCTTGAACAACCGGCTGTACGAGTGCGTGCTCCCGGAGGAAGCCCGGCCGGAGCAGGACCACGTCGTTTCGCATGTGATCATTAAGTCCGACGTGCGCGGCTCCACGCGCATGACGCAGGATTTGCTTTCGCGCGGACTGAACCCCGCTTCACATTTCAGTCTGAATTTGCACGAGCCCGTCAAGAAGCTTCTGGACCGCTATTCGGCGAAGAAGGTATTTATCGAAGGTGATGCGATCATTCTGGCTATTTTCGAAACGGAATCGACGGTAGCCTATGCCCGGCCGGTGGCAAAGGCCTGCATCCTTTCGCGCCAGATTCTTGCCGTTTGCAACTCTTACAACGAAAGCGCGTCGGCCAGCAGTCTTCCCGCGCTGGAACTTGGTCTGGGGGTTGCATTTCAGGGCTCTGCTCCTACTTATTGGACCGACGGAGATTCGCGCATCATGATTTCAAAGGCGCTGAATCTCTCCGACCGCCTTTCCGGCTGCGCCAAGCTGGCGAAGCGCATGCTGGCCGGGCAGAAAACGCATTTTTCGGTTTTTCAATTTCTGAATACCATGGAAGGCGCATCGGCGGAAGAATTGGATGAATTCCTGGTTCGCTACAACATGAACGGCATCGAGCTTAACGAGGAAGGCTTTCAAAAGCTTTCCGAAGAGATTTCGCTCGACACCATCGAAACGAAGCTCGACAAACCATGGGGCAAGGAAAACGTCACCCTTTATTATGGTGAAGTGCCTCTTGGCGAATCCGTAGAACTCCTCGTATTGCGAAAAGGCATGGCACGGCAATTGCTCCCCGACGGAAAAATCGGCGCCCCTTCCACACATGCTTACTATGAAGTCTGTACTAGTCCGGCGCTTTACGATCTTGTTGCCGCGTTGATCCGCACCCATCAGGCTGCCGCAATGGCGTCCCATCGCACCTGAGCTTTCCTTGAGAGACGGGGAAGCGCTCCACTATACTGCTCGCGGAGGCGAAAAGAGTCCGGTGACTTTCCCGGCCTTCAAAGCCGGCGATTCGGTCCTTCGCGGGTCGAATGGTGGGTTCGACTCCCACACGCTTCCGCCAACCATTTCTTTCTTAATTACTTAGCCGCGAACTTTAGTACAGTACCGTTTGATAGTACAGGTTGGAGGTTGACTCCCTCCATTGCATTACGCTGGCTTTGCGGAATCGCGTGCGTGTAAATACGCAGCGTGGTCGCGATGTCAGCGTGGCGCATCTGCCTTTGCAGGTCCGGCAGCGGAGCGTTTGATTGAACTAGCTCTGTGGCCAGCCCATGCCGGAATGCGTGTAAGCCCGTGTTCGCGGTAGGGATGCCCAATCTCCGCAGAACGGGCTTGAGGCCGCACTTCACAACGTTGTCGCGCGAACGCGGCCGCAGACCGTTGCGCGTGGCGAATAGGATGCCGCTAGTGTTGGGCTTCCACTGTCTGATGTAGTCCCTGAGTACCGCTTCCAGCGCGGACGGCATCGGAAGCAGGCCAACAGAGCTGTCTGTCTTGGGTTGACGGATTAGGCGCGTGTTATCGTCGGCGGATTTATTGACGCGCACGGTCTTGCTGGTGAAGTCCAGATCGTCGAGTGTTAACGCCAGAATTTCTCCAGCGCGCATCCCTGTAAACCAAGCGAGCGTGAACAAGGTTTTAAAGGGCTCTTTCGCCTCTTCGATGATGAGAGCCGCCTGTTCTCGCGTGAAGAAGGGAACAGGCGTTTTTCTGGTTGTGGTGCCGAGTTGCAGGTCTTTGAAGCTAACTTTCGCAACTTTTGTCCCGCACTTCTCGGCATAGTCCATGATCGAAAACATCGAACCGAGGACGTTTTCCACGGTCTTGCTGGAACGATCTAATCTCCGAAGGTCAGTAGCGAACTGTTGAAGTTGGTGAACGCCCACCTCATGCAGAGCATACTGCGCGAAACGGGGCATTATGTGAGTGCGCAAATTTGACTCGTAAGCGCGCACCGTACCCGGCGAAAGGTTAGGAGCTATTGCGGATCGCCACTTGTTCGCCGCGTCCGCA
>DATNLB010000780.1:0-2961 GCA_035603095.1 Candidatus Acidiferrales bacterium | reverse complement strand
TAAGAGGTGGTGTGCATTTCGTTTTCGGGAAGTTCGAGTTTGCCGTCGCCGATATTTTCGTTGGTGAAGAATTTGATTTTCTTGAAGCCGACGACTTGGGAGCGGACGAGGACATCGCCGTGGTAGAAAGAAGAGGCAAAGGAGGTAGAGGAGGTTAAGGACGAAGAGGGCGGGATTGGGCTCGAAACGGATTCTATGTGCTCAACAGACATGGATGCGGAATGGTGCTGGGTGGCGGCGATTTCAAGGACGCGAACTTGGGTGTAGCGGACGGCGTCGGTGTAGTAGTCGACATCGACGCGCTTGACGTAAGCCTTGCGTTCCTTGAAATCGAGATGCTCGACGTGGAATTGCTGGCCGCCGTGAAGGTAGATGGCTTTTTCGTGGACGAACACAAGCGCGCTGGGGAAATCGATTTCGCCGATGACGCTGGGCGCGCCAGTGACGTCGATGATCACGAAATTGTCGCTGGTGACGGAGCGCAGGCTGATGGTATCGGCGGGATAGGCTTCCTGCGTCCAGTGGTAGTTTTCTCCCGCGAGATGGAGAAAACCAGCCTCGGCCAGCCGCGCGCAGAGATCGGGCAAGTCGACATCGCCGAATTTGTCGCTTGGAGCAATGGGCAATTCGAATGCGGCGCATTTCAGATGATTGATGAGGATTTCGAGATTGTCGGGCTGGATGAAGGCGTGCTCCGGCGTGTTGCCGAAGAAATAATCAGGATGGCGCACGATGAATTGATCGAGAGGCGAGGACGAAGCCACCAGCACGGCGCAAGAGCTTCCGCTGCGGCGGCCGGCGCGGCCGGCGCGCTGCCACGTGGCGGCGATGGTGCCGGGATAGCCGGCCATGACCACGGTATCGAGGGAACCGACATCGATGCCGAGTTCGAGAGCGCTGGTCGAAACGACTCCACGGATTTTTCCATCGCGGAGGCCGCGTTCGATTTCGCGACGCTCATTCGGCAAGTAGCCGCCGCGGTAGCCGCGAATGGTTTCCGGTTTTCCCGGCAACCGGGGATTCGCTTGTTGCAAATAGGTGAGGAGAATTTCCGTGTGCAGGCGCGAGTTGGCGAAGACCATGGTTTGCAGATCGTGTTTCAGAAATTCTTGCGCCACGCGCGAAGCTTCATTGATGTAGCTGCGGCGAATGCCGAGGGCGCGATTCACGACGGGCGGGTTGTAAAAGACGAAGGTTTTTTCCGCGGCGGGAGCGCCGTTGGTGTTGAGGACTTCGACTTCGGATTCGAGAAGGCGTGAAGCGAGGTCGCCGGGGTTGGCGATGGTCGCGGAGCAGCAGATGAACTGAGGATCGCGGCCGTAGAAGCGGGCGATGCGGCGGAGGCGGCGAAGAACATTACACAAGTGGCTGCCGAAGACGCCGCGGTAAGTATGCAGTTCGTCGATGACGATGTAGCGGAGGTTTTCGAACAGCCGGGTCCAGCGCGTGTGATGCGGCAGGATTCCGGTGTGAAGCATGTCCGGGTTGGTCAGAACGATGTGGCTCTTTTCTCGGATGGCCTTGCGGGCGTCGGGGGGCGTGTCGCCATCGTAGGTGAAAACGCCGAAGCGGTCGTCCAGACGCTGGTTGAGGTCGTGAAGTTCGGCGAGTTGGTCTTGCGCGAGGGCTTTGGTGGGGAAGAGGTAGAGCGCGCGGGTGTCGGAATTATCGAGGACTTCGTTCAAGACGGGCAGGTTGTAGCAGAGCGTTTTGCCGGAGGCTGTTGGCGTCACGATGACCACGTTTTTGCCGGCGTGGACGGCTTCCGCCGCGGCGGCTTGATGGGTGTAGAGGCGGTGAAGGCCCTTGGCAGCGTAGGCGGAGACGAGATCTGCATGCACCCAGGCAGGGAAGTCCGCCCACTGGGCTTCGCGCGCCGGAAAATGGCGCACGGCCGTGAGGATTTCTCCGTCGCGATCGCGGGCGGCGAAGGACTCCAATACTTCGTGAACGCGGGTGATTGCCGTGGACATGCCAGCCCTGCGAACTGCTAGCGATTCGGGCACGAAAACCCCTTTCTGTGATTCGCCTTTTATTCGCTCACGGTAACACGGGGCGTATTGCGCTGCAACATGGAAAAAGAAGGATTTAACACGCCGACCAGGTCGGGGCAGGTGCCGAACGCAGAGTTCACACAGGGAATAGGAAGGCGCTTTCTATTCGGCGGCCTTGGCGGCGAGCGCTTCAATGACCGCGATATTGGGGAGCAGGTCGGGCGGGAAATTGTGGCGCGTCTGGAGATAGGCCGGCGCATTGTAAGAGATCCAGACCTTGCCAGTGGCGTCTTCGGCGATGAGGATTTTGAGCGGGAGATCCAGCGCGGCGCTGGGCGAAGCGAGCATCAGCGGTGTGCCGGCCTTGGGGTTGCCGAAGATGAGCAGCTTGGTGTTTGGCATTTTCAAGCCGGCGCTGGCGGCTTCGCCGCTATGGTCGACGATGGTGAAGAGTTTTGCCCCTTTGGATTGAAGGATGCCCTGCAAGCGGGTAACGGTTTCCTCGACGGAATGATTGCTGGCAGTGCGAAGAATGCCGTTCTCTGGAATCGGTGCCATGGAATTCTCCTGAGATTTTGA
The DNA here is from genome assembly GCA_035603095.1 of Candidatus Acidiferrales bacterium. Lineage (GTDB taxonomy): Bacteria > Acidobacteriota > Terriglobia > Acidiferrales > UBA7541 > Acidiferrum. Next base: position 388 of record DATNLB010000780.1, on the reverse strand, counting down.
TGAGCTATTCTGCGCGATGGGTCGCACGGAAATCAGATAAACCGCCATGGCCACGCCCAGGACGGCGAGGACCAGAGCGACGGTGATGGCCAGCGCCGAAGGGTTCGAAAGCAAGGCTTCAGACTGCTCAAGCTGTTGCAGAAGGCGGCGGTAGCGGACGAGCGAGAGCAGACAGACGAGCACGCCAAGAAAAATCAGCGCGGTACCAAACCAGAGGGAGAGGCCAAATGACTGCGCCGAAAGATTAGGCTGATTGAGGCTGAACTCCCGCAGAAAAATTCCAAAGCGGGCGAGGACGAAGCCTAGACCCATGAGAGCTAAGCCGGTGCGAATCCAGGCGAGAAAGGTCCGCTCGACGGCGAGAAAGTCGCGGGGAGTGGCTCTGGAG
>DATNLB010000258.1:0-7045 GCA_035603095.1 Candidatus Acidiferrales bacterium | reverse complement strand
GGAACATCCGCCCAGGCCGTCTTCCGCTCGTTGCTGTAGCTCACCACTCCACCCAGGAAATACGATGAGCTGCCGGCGATGCTCGTCAGCCGCTGGGCGAGCAAGCCGCCCGTGCAGCTTTCCGCGGCGGAGATGGTGGAGCTGTTCCTCGTCAGCAGGCCGGCCACCACTTCTTCCATCGAAGAACCATCCTGCGAGAAAATGCGGTCGGCCAGCGCGATTTCGAATCCCTGCACGATTTCGTCCAGCGTTTTTTGCGCGTGCGCGGCGTCGTCGGTCCACACTCTCAAATGGATCTGAATCTCGCCCGGCGCGGCGAGAATCGTGGTGTTCAGGTCGGCATAACGCGTGTAAATGGGCCTGATGCGCTGCTCGACGCTCGATTCACCCATGCCGGCGACGCGCAGTTCGCGGTGAAACATCCGGATGTTCGAGCTGCGCCGCTGCAGCCGCGGCAAAACCTGCTCCCGGTACATGGGCTTCAATTCGCGCGGAGGGCCTGGTAGCAGCGCGACGCAGCGCCCCGAGTCTTCGAGCCATAGCCCCGGCGCCGAACCGCGCGGATTCTCGAGCACTTCCGCGCCTTCCGGCACCATCGCCTGCCGCACGTTCACCGCGGGCATTTCCCGGCCGAGCTGCCGGAACCGGCCTTCGATGTATCGGAGAATCTCGTTGTTAAGGTGTAGCTTGCGGCCCAGAAGCTCCGCAACGGTTTCGCGCGTCAGGTCGTCTTCTGTTGGACCCAGCCCGCCCGACGCGATAACCAGCTCGACGCGTTCCAGCGCTTCCTTGAACGCGGCGCTCAAATAGTCGCGATTGTCCCCGACGATCGATTTGCGCACCACCTCGATGCCGAGCTTGTTCAGCTCTTCGGTCAGGAAGAGCGAGTTGGTGTCCACACGGTCCGGAGTCAGCAGTTCCGAACCAACCGCGATGATTTCCGCTTTCATGTGTTCAATTATCCGGTCAATGGCAAGCCGCGGACGTCCCAATCTAGCGTGAAGAGGGAATCAGTCGTGGCAAGAATCGCGCGGCCGGAAGGCTGGAGAGCCATGCCCACAATGCCGGACCCGCTGAGCACGACATCGGCCTGAGCTTGCGGCGTGATCCTCACGATGCCGCGGCGGCCCGCGTACGAAGCCGCCACATAAAGATTTCCGTCGCGATCCAGAGCCAGCCCCTGCGGCCGGCCGAGTCCACGGAAGAAAACGCTCACATCGCCGCCCTGCGTGATTCGGTGGATGCGGTCAAAGCTGGAGGTCGTCGGCCCAGAAACGTAGAGATCGCCGCTGGGATGAAACGCCAGGTGATACGCGGCGATGGAAGGTTCGAGCGTGGCAAAAACAAAAATCTCGCGGGTCGGGCTGATCTTGAAAACCGTGCCGCTGCGGTCGCCGACGTACAGATTACCCTTGGGATCGAACGCAATGCCTGTGGCGACGCCCATGCCTTCAATCCACTGCTCGGCGCGGCCATCGGGCGTGATGCGATGGATCGTCCCGTCGTTGCGGCAGGAGACGAACAGATTGCCCATGCGATCGAGCGCCAGGCCGCTGGGATTCATCAGCGAAGTGATGAACGGCTTCACGCTGTAATTCGCGGTGATTTTGTAAAGCGAAACGGGAACACGCTGGCCCCGCGGGCCGGAAAACGTGACGTAAATGTTGCCGTCCAGATCGACCGCGGGATTCGCCACGGGATGCAGGTTGTCCGCGATCTGCAGGCCAATGTGTACGGGGTGCGGCTGGCTTTCGTGTCCGGCCGTGGCGACGCGCACCACTCCGCCGTTTGCGCCTTCCGGAACGCGCGCCACCAGGCGATTCTCACAGGCGAGCGCGATGCTGGCTTCAGCTTCGCCGAACCGCACCACCGGGCGCGCTTGAGCGCCCGAGACGAACCCGCGCCCGTGAATGGTCATCTCTCCGCCCGGAATAGCCGCCGTGGGCGCAACTCTCTCAATGTGTGGAATGCCGTTTTTTTCTGCCGACGAGCCGAAGCCGAATTTCATACCAGACCAATGTGAAACGTGAACAAACCAAAGTGTAACGCGACACGCAGCAGAATTGCAGCGTAGATGCCCGCCATCCAGTCATCAGCCATGATTCCCCAGCCGCCCGGCAGTTTTTCCAGCCTGCGGATGGGCCATGGCTTCCAGATGTCAAACACTCGAAAAAGTATAAAACCGAGCAAGAGATATTTCCAATTTATCAGGCTTAGCGCGAAGAAAATCGCGAAGTCGGAAAAGTCCATGTGCGCCATAAAATGCGGCAGCGCAATGGGAACGAGCGGGAGCAGGAGAGCGAGGTGCTGACCCGCGACTTCATCAATAACCACAAATTGCGGGTCTTCGATTCTCGCGTAGGCGGCCGCCCGGGAAGCACTCCACACTCCAATCGCCGCAAGAAGGACGAGGAGGGCCAAGGCACAGAACACTGGCAGTGCCAGGATGGCATTGTGAATGTCGCTGCCTGGGACGAGAAAGTGGTTATCCGTTAGCACCGCATCGGAATCGGGGTGCGCAGGGAGCAATCCGCCGAAGGACGTGGGCCGCAGAAAAAAAACAGCCGAGAGGTAGGCGGTCGCAACACCCACAAGCGACCCAAATGTACCTGGCGCCTTGGGAATGTAGCCGACGCCAAGAGCCGTCGCAAGCGCGAGCGCGAGCCGCGGTTTCTTGGGCGGTGCTGCGGGCGCTGCCGTGGCCTCAGTGGTCGGCGTCATTCGGGTTGTCCAGATCGTTGTCCAAAGGAAGGACGACGGTATTCCCCTCGCCTTCACCGGCGTCTTCCTCATTGAAGACTGGTTCGGACACCACATATTTCTCGCTGGCCCAGTTGCCCAGGTCCCGTTCCCGGCAGCGCTCGCTGCAAAAAGGGAAGTCCGCGTGGACCGCAGAGTCAGTCTCCGTCTTGCAAATGGGGCATTTGTGTTTCATGGTGCGTTCTTCTCTGTGAACTCTGCGTCCTCTGGGATCTCTGTGTAAGTTCTTTCAATCCGCACGCACAGATATCACGGAGGCCGGGAAAGTCTTATCTTCGAAAGAAGAGTATAGCTCAGGCCAGGACGCGGAGGGGTGCCCCGGTGGCGATGCGATGAAGTTTTTCGGCGGCCGCAACCGGCGGCATTGGCGCAGCCTCCGCGCCGGCCCCTTCCGCCGGCCGGGGCAGAATTTCGACGGCGCGGCCGACCAAGTCGTAGGCGTCCGACTTGGTAATTTCAACGCGGACGACGTCGCCGGCTTCCGCGACTTCTCCGCTGGGCAATTCAATGTCCGTGAGGTACAGCTTGCCGTCGATCTCCGGGGCCATGCCTTCGAGGCGCGCTTCCCAGACCAGAGGATTGTCTTTCGAAGGGCCTTCGACCAGCGCCATGAACGTGCGGTTCTTCGACGCGCGCGGCTTTGCACGCAAATACTTCGCTCGCAGATTCTCTCGCGAAATTTTCTTCTGAATGGCCATCAAACGGTTGCGGCGATCGCTGATTGTCTCCGCGTCTACTTTTTCATCCAGTGCGTAGCTTCCCGCATTGTCCACGTCGGAATACTCGAAGACGCCCATCCAATCGAGGTTTGCGGTTCTTACGAAATCGCACAGCTCCTCGAAATCGGCTTCGCTTTCGCCCGGGAACCCCACGATAAACGATGTGCGCAGCGAAACTCCGGGAATTGTCTTTCGAATGCGCTCCAGCAATTTCAGGAACGCGCCGCCGTTCGAACCCCGCTTCATCCGCGCCAGCACGTTGCGGCTGGCGTGCTGCAGCGGCATGTCCATGTACTTGGCAAGCCGTGGATGCGCCGCGATGGTATCAAGCAATTTCTGCGTGACGCGATTCGGATAGGCGTACAGAAATCGCACCCACAGCAAATCGTTGGTTTGCGCAAGCTTTTCCAGGAGTTGCGCGAGGCCGTCCCGCAGCCCGAGATCTTCCCCGTAAGAAGTCGTGTCCTGCCCGATCAGCGTGATTTCCCGCGCCCCGGCCTTTGCTAGATTCCCTGCCTCGCGCACCACCGATTCGAATCGCCGGCTGCGAAACGCGCCGCGAAGCTGCGGAATGATGCAGAACGTGCAGGGATGATCGCAGCCCTCCGCGATTTTGATATACGCCGTGTGTTTCGGCGTGGTGACGATGCGCGGAGTCAGGTCATGATACAGAAATGCGGGCGGCTGCGCCGGGAGCACGCGAAGATCGCCTTCCACCGCTTCCATAATGCGTTCGACTTCGCCGGTGCCGATGACCGCGTCCACTTCCGGCACCTGCTCCAGAATTTGCGTGCGATACCGTTCGACCAGGCAGCCCGCAACGATCAGTTTTTTTGCCGCGCCGAATTTCTTGTGCTCCGCCATTTCAAGAATGGCGTCCACGGACTCTTTTTGCGCCGCTTCAATAAAGCTGCACGTATTGACGACCAGAATTTCCGCTTCATCGGCGCGCGGCGTCAGTTCGTAGCCTTCGCGCGCAAGAATACCCATCATCACCTCGCTGTCCACGAGGTTCTTGGGGCATCCCAGGCTGACGAATCCGACCTTGGTCATAGGCTGTAAATTTGCGCCTTTGCGCAATTTTCAATTGTAACACGCGCCGTTCATTCGCGTATTTGCAGGGGCGCAGCACGGTGCGCCCCTTCTTGGCAGGATGCAAATTGTCTTCAGCGCCCGCGCAAAGCCGTTCGAATCTGGTCGAGGAGCTGTCGCAAGCGCGTGGTGTCGCAAGGCGCGCCGCCGAAGCGCGCTTGGCCGTAGAGTTGCGTGAATTCCCGCACGGCGGGCGCGAGATTCGGTGAATGCACGGCGGCCGCGAATTCGAACGGTGTCTGCGATACGCTTCGCATCAGTCCGCGGCGCGCGAGCATTCGAAGCAATTCCGCGTAGAGCCGCGATGCAAGCTGGGGATCGGCGCGGACCACTTTGGATCCGCGCAATTGAAAGAACAAACGGACGCGCCGGCTCAGTTCAGCGAGAACATTGAAGCGCAAAGCCGCCAGAAAGAGCACCAGCGCGACCGGCAGCATATAGCCCAGCATGCCGCGCTGAAGCTGCAGCGACTTCATCCATTTCTTACCCGCTTGCTGCTTGCTTTCGAACCAATTGCGCGCGGATTCGCTCCAATTTCGCGAGTCCCGCTGCAGATTCTGCGCCAGGACCAATTGGTGGGCGAAGTCGTAGCCGATTACCCATTCGCTCCAGGTGATCTCCATCCAGTCGGTAAACTGCCCCAGGCGCGTGAGGAAGCCGGTTTCGTTTTCGGGAGCCGCTGGCGTGGGATCGAATGTTTGCCAGTCCATGCCGGGAAAGTAGACCTCCACCCAGCTGTGCGCGTCACTTGCGCGGACGATGTAATCTCCACCCAGGTCGTTGTACTCACCCGGCAGGAAACCATTGACTTCACGCGAAGGAATACCCAGTGTGCGCAGCATGATGGTCATCGCCGAAGCAAAATATTCGCAGTGGCCCGCGCGAGTTTCGAAAAGAAAATGAGCGAGCGGATCGTCTCCGGGTTTCCCGGCCAGATTCAGGGTGTACGTGAAACGGTCGCGCAGGTAGCTTTCGATCGTCACTGCCTTGTCGAAAGGAGTCCGGGCGTTTTTCGTGATCTGTTTGGCAAGCTCCGGGATGCGCGGATCAAGCGTGGGGATCTGCAGGTACGTTTCCGTGATACCCGGTGAATAGTCCGTCGAAGCCGCGCGAAGCTTGGCCGCATTGAGCGGAGGCAAGCTTGAAATACCGGCATACCGTACGGCAGTGTAATTGTGGAAGGGATTCAAAAAGGTGCCGGTGAAATCCCGAAGGATAGAGGTGCGGCGCACTGCCGCAAACGAGTTTCCGCCTTCGCCGGTAAAATTTCCGCGAAGACGGGTGACCTTGCCGGGAACGAAAATAGCATCGGTGGCCAGAGGTTCAAGGTACACGGTGTAGAACATGCCCGGTTCACCCGAATCCGCTTTCAGTTTCGAATCCGTGGTGTAAATCCAGCCATCCCCTCCGGGCTTCAGCTCTTGCGGCTTGTGATCCGAAGAAGTCCACCGTCTCCCATCGAAAGTCGTAAGCGCGATGCCCCTCCAGCGTAGCCGGTCGTAACCAATCGGTTTTCCTGTTTGCACGCGCATGACCACTGCGGAATTCTTTTTGATCTCGCCGATTTGACCGAGCTCGACGTTTTCCGTGAAACCGGACATGAGCGAAGTGTTGAAGCTGGTGCGCCCTAGATACCCGGCGCTGAAACGCGGAAAAAAGAAAAACAGCACGCTACCTAACACGATGGATCCCGTGGCCACGCTGAGAGCGGAAAGACTCAGCGCGCGATTCAATCTTCGATCGCGCTCGGGGTGCACGTGAAGTGGCGGCGAAACCGCCCCAACGGCTCCGCTGCGTAATTCCATCCCGACGAAAGTAGAAACACCAAACAGGAGAAAGATGAAAAAAAGAATCAGGAAGGTGGTATCGACGGTGAGAACGGCTGCGGCGAGAATACCCGCAAACGAGAGCATCGAGAGAAAAAGCGCATCGCGGTCCGTGACAGCGCTATAAAAGCGGACGACGGTGACGAAAATCAGAAAATGCACCACCCCCAAAAGCGCGGCGAATAGCGGCGGATTGGACGAATTTCCAACAGAGAAACGCGAGAGAAACAAGGCGTCCACGGGGAAGAACGCCAGGTAAGCGAGCACGCACCAGGTTGCGGAGCGCTGCGAAAGTTCGGCGGGGCGTCCGTGCCACGAGCGGAACCCCTTGTACAGCACGATGAGCGGAGCAGCAAAACTGGTGAAGACGTCGAGCTTCCCGGTGCTCACGAGCGTGACGGTCGAAGTGAGGATGAGCAGTGAAAGCGAGGTACGGAAGAAACGCTCGGCGGGCAGCGCGGGCTTACTCGGAGTTGCGATGGTCGTGGCCATGGCGGACTTTTTATCGTAGCACCTGCGGGCCGGGGCGAAAACGAGAATGAACGAAAGGTTAACTCTCAGCGCTTGGCTGGAACAGAAGCCGCTGCAGCCAGAGCGGCGCGGGCGACTTTCCTGGTGAGGTTGGAAACGGGGAGGCTGAAGATGTTG
>DATNLB010000384.1:0-3623 GCA_035603095.1 Candidatus Acidiferrales bacterium | reverse complement strand
AGCCGGATAGCCGCGCGACGAGCCGCTCCTGAAAGAGCAAACGGTCAATTTGCTGTGATTCGGTCTTTACATCAAAGAGCGGCAAATTCGTGTTTACTTGCGCTACCACTTCGCGCACCGTGGGAAGAATGGCCTGTGGATCGGCCGCCGTCCGCAGCTCGAAGGACGCTCCTCCGGCGCTTTGCGGCATGTACATCATGGGGTGGATTTCCCGCCGCAGGTCGCTGTGTTTCGAGTCGCGCACGACCCCGATGATTTCGTAGCCGGGGCTCGCCGAACCGTTCGCGTCAGCCTCCGATTGGCCGAACCGCTTCCCGAGCGGATTCTCTTTGCCCAGATATTTAGCGACGAACGTCTGGTTCACAATCACCGGAGTCGGCGCCGAAGTAGGTGTAGGCCCGCTGTTGGAAGCGGACAGCGCAAAATCGGAGGCGTTAAATGCGCGGCCGCTAAGAAATGGAATGTGCAGCGTCTCGAAGAAATTCGGCCCGACCGGAAGCGTGTCCGCTTCGGAACTTTGATCCTGCGGGGTGCCCGGCCAGTGGAACATAGTTATCATCAAGCCGCCGCTCAGAAGCGGACCCATCGAATAGCTTGCCGACTTCACCCCCGGTATTTCAGAAAAGCGCCCCTGCAAGTCGCGGTAGAAAGCGTCCACCTGCGGGCCCTTGTAGCCGATCAGAGTCGGGTCGATTCCCAAAATCAAGACATTGTGGGAATCGAATCCAACGTCGATGCTGCGCAAATTCTGCAGAGTACGCACCAACAGTCCGGCGCCGACGAGCACAACGATAGCAAGCGCGACCTGCGTAACCACCAGCGCATTGCCGATGCTGAACAATTTTCCGCCGGCATGGCCCGGACTAGGGGCGCTCCGCTCGCCTTCCTTGAGCGCAGGTGTCAAATCGACGCGGGCGCTGCGAAAAGTCGGAGCGATACCAAAAAGAATTCCGGTGAGCAGCGAAATCGCAACGGTGAATCCGAGGACGCGCAAGTCGACGCCCGTCGCGAATCCCAGCGGACGCGTTTGATTGCTCGACACAAACGAAATAATCGCGTGCGCTCCCCAGTAGGCGAACAGAATCCCTAGCACGCCGCCGAGCACCGAGAGCATGACGCTTTCCGTCAAAAGCTGCCGAACCACCCGCGCGCGGCCCGCGCCCAGCGCGAGCCGTACCGCCATTTCCTTTTGCCGAGCGGCAGCGCGAGCGAGTATCAGCCCGGCAACGTTGGCGCAGGCAATCAGCAAAATAATTCCAACCGCGAGCATCAGGACGTAAAGGGGATTGGAATACCGAGTGCGGGCGCCGGTCAGGCCAGTTTGCGCCGGCACAAGCGTCACTTGCGGACTATCGGCGACCGTCGATAACGTCTTCGGGCCGCTACTCATTTCGGGTGGGCTCTGGCGGTCCGCCGGCGGTGCGCCTTGGGGTGCAGGGAGAATGAAGGGCTTATTACCGCCCGATTGCGAGGGTGCTGGGACGCCCGTTGGCCCCTTCCCGCCTGCGGGTGCTGGCGCTCCCCCGCTAAGCATTTCGCGCCGAAATTGGACGCCGCCACCTGCCGGTGCCCGCTGTCCGGGCATGGGCGGCCCCACCGGGTCACCTGCATGGAAGAGCGGAACCGATCCGTGAAGCGTTTCATTGCGGAACAGGCCGCTCACCACCGCTTGCGCCCGGGCAACCTGTGTTCCGGGTTTAAGCCGACCGATAATCGTGAGCCACCAGTTACTCGCGTCGCCAGAACGGTTTTGCCAGCGCATGGGATCGGTAATCCGTTGCGCGTCGGAGAGCGGCAGCCAAACGTCGTAATCACTGCCCGGAGTAATTCCAGTGAATCGCTGTTCGGCTATCCCGATAATCGTGAATGGGACGCTGTTCAATTCAATCGTGTGACCGACTACGTCGCGGGAGCCGCCGAAGGCGCTCTGCCAGTAGCCATAGTTCAACACGGCGACAGGTGCAGCGGACGGTGTGTCATCCGCTGCGTCGAACAGCCGGCCTGCGGCGGCTTTGAGACCCATAGTGCGGAAAAAGTCCCCGGAAACAAGCTGGCCGTTGATAACGGTTGCCGGGCCGTTCCCCGTCAAGTTCAACCTGCCAGAGTTGGCAAAGGCTGCTGTCGCCGAAAAGACATTTGCTTGTGCTATTTCGCGAAACATTGGCTCGGAGAACGAGCAGCCTGTGGGATTCGCAGCGCCGGGCCTCAGGTTCATGGGGCAATCTCCTGAAGTCATGTAGCCGTGAATGTTTGGCGAATTGCGTGCGCCCCACTGAAGCAGGACCAACTGCGAAGGATTCTCAACCGGCAGCGACCGCAGCATTACCGCGTCAATCAAGCTGAAAATAGCTGTGTTTGCGCCAATGCCCAATGCCAGCGTGAGGATTGCCACAGCCGCAAAGCCGGGAGATTTGCGTAGCATACGGAGCCCGAAGTGGATGTCCTGCCATAGCTGCTCAAGCCAGAAGAAACTCCACACCTCGCGCGTGTCTTCCTTGACTCGCGTCACGTTGCCGAACTTGCGCATAGCCGCGTAACGCGCTTCCTCCGGAGGCATTCCGCGATCGATGTTGTCCTGCGTCTCCCTTTCAACGTGGTCGCGGATATCCTGGTCGAGTTCCTCCAACATACGCTTGCGGCGACTCATGATTTGCCTCCCTGCCTTGCCGGGCGGAGAACCCGCGCGATCGCTCCTGCCAGCTTGTCCCATTTGCTGGTCTCGAGCGCAAGTTGCCGCCGGCCTTTGGCCGTCAGCCGATAGAACTTCGCCCGGCGATTATTCTCGGAGAAGCCCTCTTGAACCGAAATCCATTGCCGTTTGATGAGCCGGTGCAGTGCGGGATACAGCGACCCCTGCTCGACTTGTAACACCTCGTCGGACTTGAATTCGATCGCCTTGGCGATAGCGTGGCCGTGCACCGGACCCAGCAGCAGCGTGCGGAGAATCAACAGGTCCAGGGTGCCCTGAAGCAGTTCAATGCGCTCTTTGAGTTCTTTAGTAGACATTCTAGGTGAGAATAGAAGGCTACTAGTAGAATGTCAAGGTGAGCATTTCCGCCACGGGCGCGGCGCTGTAACCGAACAAATGCGCCCGTGAAATATGGAGAAGAGCGCGATATGATGTTGCCGCAATGGGCACGGTGCTAACTTCCGAAGGGACGCAGCCGGTCAGACGCGGCGTTTCGCCAGGGGTCGAAGTGTCCGTAGTCATTCCGTGCCTGAATGAAGCGAACTCGCTGGCGTATTGCGTGGACAAAGCCATGAAGGCGTTCCAGGCTGCGGGGATATCCGGGGAAGTAGTCGTCGCGGACAACGGCTCGACGGACGATTCGATTCGCATCGCGGAAGAGCACGGAGCGCGGGTGATTCGCGTGGCGGAGCGGGGCTACGGCGCTGCGCTGCGCGCAGGCATCGCCGGCGCCCGCGGCCCTTTCATCATTATGGGGGATGCGGACGACAGCTACGACTTCAGCGACGTGCCCCGATTCGTGGAAAAACTGCGCGAAGGCAACGACATGGTGATGGGCAACCGGTTCCGGGGCGAAATCAAACCAGGCGCCATGCCGCCGCTTCACAAATACTTCGGCAATCCCGGTCTCACTGCTTTGCTCAATACACTTTTT
>DATNLB010000251.1:0-3592 GCA_035603095.1 Candidatus Acidiferrales bacterium | reverse complement strand
ATCATCTATGGCCTCATGTTCTATTCCATAATGCGCAGGCTCAACCTTGTTTCCCTTGGAGTCGGAAAAGTACATGGAGTAAACGATCTTCTCGTGCAGAACAATCTCGTGGTATTCCCCAGCATTCCAGAACTCCTGCCCATCCGGCGTTCTCATGCAGCAGCGAAATTTTCCTCCTACGCGAAAATCCATCTCGCAAAAAGGCGCAGTAAAACCCTTCGGCCCCCACCACTGCATCACATATTTCGGATCTGTCCACGCCTTCCAAACCAATGCGCGTGGGGCATCAAAAACTCTGGTGACAACCATCCGCTCTTTCTCGTTAACCGTGTTTTTTGTCATCTCTGACCTCCTCTTTTTTCATTTGATTCACAACCACATCCAACTTGTCGAAACTCTCTTCCCAGAATCGGCGATAGCTAATCGCCCAGTCGCTGACTGTCTTTATCGCTTCTGGCCTGAGCCTGCACACGCTTTCTCTTCCACGCTTCGTCTTGATCACAATCCGCGCCCGCACCAGGTAGGCAATATGTTTTGAAATCATCTGCTGCGAGAGTGCAAACGGTTCCGTCAATCCATGCACAGAGGCAGGCCCAAGGGAGAGTCGTTCGATCATCGCCCGGCGGGTTGGATCAGACAGAGCCGCAAATGTTGTATCTAACTTATCCACAACCATATGGTAGTGGATTATCCGTCGATGTCAAGTCTGGATTTTGGGCGGGCGGGAGGCCCTTGGGAACTCGGGAACTCGGGGACAGACGGGACGTTTTCTGATTTTTGTTTCACAAGACTCGCTTGGCTCATCATGACTGGACGCTTTAGAGAAAGGGAAACTTCACGTCTGTCCCCCCTCAGTCTAGAATCCCCGCGCTTGCTCAAGGGTGGTAGAATCCGCGCCGGAGGACACTGCGATGGCGCTGGATTATGGGGAGGTATCCCGATTCGTTAGGAGAAACGACAGGGTTGACATAAAACCGGGAAAAGGCGCAAAGGTCACTATACTCAAGAACGTCAAATTAGACGCACACGCTCTCATCGAGGCAAAAGCTACGCGGTTTCTTTACAAGGGCAAGGAATACTCAGCGGAAGCATTTGAAAAGCTCGTGCTCGAAAACGAAGCAGAGGACTGAAACCCAAAACCGAATAAAAGCCGTCCGGCGATAACGGAAGTGCGGAATTGAATAGCAAACAGGTTGACCCCGAGCATCTGACTCCCGAAGAAAGACAAGCGTTTTTCGAGCGTGAAGGCTACTGGCCGACCAAATCCGTTGAGAGAAAGGTTTCCCCGAAGGCGGCGGGAACCGCAGGCAGTGGAGAAGACTTTTATGGTCCCTTCTTTTCGAGTGCTACGGCAGAGTGTTTCCACAGAGCGGGTTGCCAGTGGTTGCATGAGATTCCCAAACGCAACAGAATTGGGTACGCGTCGCACTTAGAAGCGAGGCAAGCAGGCAAGTTACCCTGCAAGAAAGGCTGCGCATCATAGGCCGTGCCCGGCGCACGGGCATCGCCTATGGCCCGCGAGACGATTCTCGGGTGTCCCACACTTTTGCCCTTGGTTTTTGAAAGGGTGGGTCCTTCTGCGGTTCGGTTTTTCACTAACGAACTTGTCCCTTGGCCTTGTCCGCCACCACCGCCCCGCCCTTCATGACCCGTTCCACCTTGTTCAGAGCACACGGATACCCGCACTGACCCGCGAAAAGGTATAGGCAATATGCGAAATCTAATGTAAAGAGGAGTCTCCATATCTCGCCCGACCAGAGTTATCATATCTCGCTCTACCAAAACTATCCTTGTTTGGGCGAAGCAGTCCTGCCGAACCGACAGTGATTTTGATCCGCAATTTGTGGAGGAGTGCAAATGAACTATTTGAGTCTCGCGGTGGCGGCGTTTGGTGGCACGGTCGCGTCTTTTGCCTTTGGTTTCTTGGTGTTTTGGCTGGCGCCAGGTCTTATCAAAGAAGGCCACAGGTACCCGGCCGTATTCCGGCCTAAGGAAGAAATGATGAAGGTTATGCCAATCGGACTCGTCGCAACTTTCATGGCGATCCTAGTCGCCGCCATCATTTTCGCAATGATCCATCAGGGCGGATCGGGCACTATGGAGGGTGCGCGCTTCGGCGTTCTCATTGGCATTTTCGTGGTTTGCGCATTTGTGCTGCACAACTACGTGAACCTGAACATCGGGCTGAAACTCGCTCTGGGACAGGCTGTGGCTTACTTCGTCCAGTGGACTATCATCGGAATAGTCATCGGTCTTATTTACAAACCCCTTGCTACACGATAATCGTGAATCTGTTGTTGTATTGCGTCTGAAGCCTTCCATTTGTACGGCGAGAACAGCCCGTCAATGGCCTGGGCGTGGCTGTTCAAGCACCCATCTGGTGCGCTTACGATCCGTTCTTCCATGCGCGAGCCATGAATCGGCCGCGTTCGCCTGAGAGCACGTGAAGGGCTCTCGCAAGGTTCCGGGCACGAGCGGCCGGCGAATTGAGGCGTGAGAAGTAGCGGAGCATTTCCTTTTTACGACTCGGGATTAGTGCCATCCAGTTCTTCTTGGCTTGCGGATTTCCGCTAAGCGCCTGCTTGAACCACGTGGGCATGGCGTGCTGAGGACCGTTTCGATATGTTGCGTCGAAACCTATCTCCAAGCGGACACGATCACCTACGGCCGCACCTGATGCTTTTCGAAGATCGCCATGCAGATATAGATAGAAGCTCCCGTCGCCCACCGGCATCATGTTGATGCGCCATGCGTCTGCGGGCTTGCCATTGATACGCACCAATACCGGAAGCGGCTTACGCCAGCCCGGCTTGATGGCACTCGCCCTCCGAGCGCTAACTAGGATGAAAGGGTTGACACCTCGAATCTTTATGGTTGCGGTGAAACCTGAAGCTTTCATAGAAATCTCAAACCCGTACCCGAACCATGGTCTCGGTGGCTGACCTGACCAATGTCTCTCGACTAGCGGAACTGAGCTTTCGTTTTGTCCACCACCACGGCGCCACCCTTCATCACCCAACGCACATTGTTGATGGCCACGTTGATGTCCGCGAGCGGGTCGCCTTCGACGGCGACAAGGTCCGCGAAATAACCCGGAGCGATGCCGCCGAGTTCCTTTTCTCTGCCCAATAATTCCGCGGCGTTGCTGGTAGCCGTGCGCAATGCCTGTTCCGGGGTCATTCCTGCTTTGACGAACCAGCCGAGCTCGCGTGTATTCTCCCCAAACATCGTATAGATCGCGTCCGAACCCATGGCGAATTTCACTCCAGCTTTGTGCGCCTTGCGAGCCGTCTCCAGATTGCGCTCAATGAACGCCTTGGTCTTCTCCTGAAAACCGTTGGCGTAGCCAATCTTCTGCCAGTTGTCCAGGTAATAGCGGTTGTGATCGATGGTGGGAACGTAGAACGTTCCGCGCTTCGCCATCTCCTGAATCGTGGCATCGTCCATGTCCGTCGCGTGCTCCAGAGAATCCGTTCCTGCGCGGACCGCGTCGCGCGCGCCATCGGGGCCGTAGGAATGAATGGCGATTTTCTTCCCGAACTTGTGCGCGGCGTCTACCGCCGCCTTGATCTCTTCGTAGTTGTAAGTCTGA
>DATNLB010000678.1:0-6538 GCA_035603095.1 Candidatus Acidiferrales bacterium | reverse complement strand
GGCGGAGGCGGCGATTGCCGATGGAATTACGCACGTCGTCGCGACCCCGCACTCCAGCAACGAATACTTTTTCGATTTTGCGCACGTGCGCCAGCTTCGAGACGAACTGCAAATCAAGATCGGCGACCGGCTGAAAATCGCCACCGGCTGCGACTTTCATCTCAATCCGGAGAATCTCGAATCGTTGCGCAAGGATGCCCCGCCCTATTGCATCAATCAGCGCGATTTCCTGCTTTTGGAGTTCAACGAGTTTTCGATCCCGCCTTCGATGGACCAGACACTGCACGAGATTCAGCTCGCCGGTGTGCAGCCCGTGATCACTCACCCGGAGCGGAACGGCATCTTGCGCTGGCGGCCGGAGCGCCTGAAAAAGTGGGTACGCCAGGGATGCTTCGCTCAGGTGACCGGAGGCTCGCTGACGGGAGGGTTCGGCGCCGGCTCCCAGCAGATTGCGCTGCGGTGGATCGGTGAGGGCCTCATCCATTTCGTGGCTAGCGATGCGCACAATACGCGCGGCCGGCCGCTCCGTTTGCAACCTGCCTATGACGAAGTCGCCGACCGATTTGGCGAAGAGAAGGCGCGCGCCCTGTTCCAGGATAATCCGCTCGCGGCCTTCGAGGGGCGACAGTTGCCGCACATTCCAGAAGTAGAAGATGAATTACCTCCGCCGCGCCGCAAGCGCTTCTTCTTTTTCTAAAGATTTGTCCCGTTCGCCGCCCAGCAAAAACTTGCATCTCATTCGGCTGGATGCAAGGGCAGGCCCGCCCAGGCGTTTATCAGGCCCAGGACTTCGCGCACCACGTCGAGAGCATCGCTGGTGGTGCGCCACCAGTGGCGGGGATCAAAGGGATCGCTCGCGGCGGCGCGTACGATGGCCCGGCCCTTGCCGGGAGCGAGCCTGCGCCAGAGCAGGCGGACGCGCCGCGTGTGGGGTTTGGTCGTAACAATAATCACGGCCCCGCCTTTCTCGCGTGCAAGAGTAGCCGCAACGACTTTGATTTCGTCGGCGGTATTCACGATCGGCGGCCCGAGGACGTGAATCGCTTCCTGCGGCACTCCTTCGTGCATCAAAACGCGGGTGTCGTAATAGTCCTCGCCAGTGAAAGGAATGCCCATCTCTTCCAGGGTCTCGCCGGGCTCCGTGGAATGGGTAAGCCAGATTTCCGGCGCGTACCCTTCGCGGTAGAGTTTCGCTGCTTCGATGGCTCGCAAAGGCATTGCGCCGCTGAGCACCACGATCGCTCTCGCTTTCACAAGCGGGTCTTCCACCACCAGCCAGCGGCCAACGCCGAAGAAGATCACCATGGTAAGCAACAGACCAGCGCCACCGAAGACGGAAAGAGCGCGCCAAGTGCGGGAACGCGGCCGTGAAACCACAGCGGGATTGCCAGGGTCTGCCATTTGGGAACCGGCGCATGCTATCCCGCCCCGTCGAAGTGGTCAATCGGCGTTACCCTGCCTGATACGGTCCAATGCTCTTCCGAACGACGCCGCGTTACTCAATTCTCAGTGCGTTCATGGGTGAAATGGATGCTGCGCGGGAGGCGGGAACGATGGCGGCAAGAAAGGAGCAGACCGCCAGCGCCCCCGCAGCCACGGTCAGCGCGAGCGGGTCCCATGAGGAAACGCCGTAGAGCTGGGCGGAGATCAAGCGTCCGGCGCCAACTGCAAGGGGCAGACCCAGGAGGAGTCCAACCAGGACGCGCTTGAAGGCCCCGCCCAGTACGAGTCGAATCACCTTCGGGCGGTCAGCGCCAAGCGCCATGCGAATGCCGATTTCGTTAGTTCGCTGCGCAACCGTGTATGCCGTAACGCCGTACAGTCCAACAGCCGCCAGTACGAGAGCCACAATCCCGAACAATCCGGCGAGGCTGGCTACAGCGCGCTCCTGATCGAAGGAAAGTTCAATTTGCTGCTGCAAGGTCCTGATGCTGTTGATGGTCAGGTTGGGATCCAGGTCTGCTAGCATCCGGGTGAGCTGGGCTTCGAGGGCGCCAGGGGTCATGTTGGTTACCAGCATCATTCCGCCGATGAAGTGGGAGTTCAACTCGATTTTCTTCATCAACTCGTCGGGATAATTCACATTTTGGGCCAGGGGCACGTAGAACATGGGACGCGCGGGCCTGCTGAGACCCCAGCCGGCAAACTTGGCATCGCGCACGACGCCGACGATACGGAAGGTGCCGGCATACTCGGGGACATCAAGGCCAAAGTGCTGATCCAACGGGTCTTCGCCGGTCTTGAAAAAACGCTTCACGAATGCTTCGTTGACGATGGCCACGGCCGCAGTGGTTTCGTTGTCCGCAGCCGTGAACGCGCGCCCGCGCAAAATCGGCATGCCAAGATTCTGAAGATAGTTGGCGCTCACACGGTCCCAAGAAGCGCCAGCTTCCTCGTTGAGCTTGGCCGGAGGATGGCCAGCGACCATGATGAGTTCGCCCCAGTTGTCGGTCAGTGGGTTATAGAGGGCGAGACCGGAACTCTGAACGCCGGGGAGACGGTTAAGCTGACCCTCAAGCTGGCGATAAAGCGAGGCTAACTGAGGCTGCGTGTAGGTCGCCGGAGGTCTGTTCACGCTCACTTCCACGCGGTTTTGCACCTGGTATCCGAAGTCCTGATGCTCGAGCTTGTTGAGGCTGCGGCCGAGCATGGTGGCACCGGCAACCAGAACGACAGACAAGGTAGCCTGCACGACCAGCAGAGCCTTGCGGGCGAAAGAAGAACGATCCCTCGTGCCGCGCCCCGATCCTCGGAGCGCCTCCGCGGGATCGGTGCGCGTGGCAATCCACGCGGGAGCCGCGCCAAAAATAATTCCGGTTACAAGCGCCAAGGCGAAGGCAAAAGCCAATACCATGAGCGATGGTGCGGTGCTGATGGGAAGGAAATGTGAGTTGTGGAAGGCGAGTCGAAGCAGCAGACGCGCCGCACCCATGGCTACCAAAAGCCCGACGATGCCCCCACCGATGGCGAGGAGGACGCTTTCCGTGAGCGCTTGCATGACGATTTGTCTGGGAGTGGCGCCGACGGCTAGTCGCACTGCCGTTTGGCCGCGACGCGCTACCCCGCGAGCCAGCAGCAGGTTCGCCACGTTGGAGCAGGCGATTAGCAGAACTAAACCGCACACGGAGAGTAGTATCTGCAGGCTCCGGCCGTATTCTTCTTTCATCACCGCCACACCCGCTCCTGCGGGTACCACGCCTACTACCTGCTTGGGAAGCATGCGGATGACGTCCGGCATCCAGTTGGAAGGATATCCCGAATCGTTCTGCAGCCATTGGCGAAGAACTCCAGTAAGGCGGGGAGCCATTCCGTCAGTCGAAGCTCCCGGCCGCAATCGGCCGATCATGCGGAGCCAGGCTGAGACAGGTTGATGCAGCAGACTACCTTCGGCATTCATCATGGGTTCCTGCTGAAGGGGAACCCAGATATCAGGAGGGTCGCTTTCCAGAGTTTCGCCGAAGAATCCGGCGGGCGCGACGCCGATTACGGTCAACGGATGGCCCTCGACGATGAATGTTGAACCTACTACGGAAGTATCGGATGCATAGGCGGTCTGCCAGACACGGTGGCTGAGTACGGCGACCGGCGGAGCGGCGGGCTTGTCGTCATCCGGTGTAAACACCCGGCCGCCAAAGGCACGGACTCCAAGGGTCGAGAAATAGGTGCCGGTCACGTACTCCGAGCGCAGTGACCTGGCAACCGATTCGATACCCTGACGCCGTACACCCAGCCGCCATCGTCCGGCCTGGAAGGCGGTAACCTCTTCGAACTCAGGAGCTTCTGCCTTGAGGCGTTCGTACAAGGGGAACGAAAACATGCCCCAGCGGTCCTGGGGGCCCCCCTCCACGCAGCAATCGTCACCTTCGCCGACACGGTAGAGCCTGCCGGGATCGGAAACCGGCAAGGAGCGGAGCATCACGGCGTGGATCAAGGTAAAGATTGCCGTGGTTCCGCCAATTCCCAAGGCCAGAGTTAGTATCGCCGCGACGGTAAAAACAGGCGACAACCGGAACTGTCGCAGGGCATACCGAAAATTGCCGGGCAAATTTTGCATGGAACACCTCTCAATACTTACGCAACTCAGCTGCTGTGGGTTCCCGAATCCAGCAAACTTGTGAACGCCGCCCGCAGGCCAGCACGATTCCGCTTTTTACTGTTCTAATGACGCTTCGGGGAGTCGTTTGTCACTGAGCTACAACGGTTAGGAGAATCCGATTCTCGGGCTAACGCCTAGCAAACCTGCTCGCCGTGGAAGTGGACAGTTTCAGATGCGCGGTAACCCGACTTGAACGAAGCCGGCACGCAGGGACGCAGACTCCGTTAATCGGAGGCAGACCCGGTGCCCGAGGCTTAGATGTTTGGACGTTCCAAAGGGCTCACGTTACACTGTCGATCTAGTTTTTCGAGGAGGAAGCATGCGGGCAGTGGTGACGGGCGGGGCAGGATTTCTGGGGTCGCATCTTTGCGACCGGCTGCTCGCCGAGGGATGGGACGTGCTGGCGGTAGACAATTTCATTACCGGCGCCAAGGACAACCTGAGCCACCTGGCGAAGAACAAGAAGTTCAAGTTTCAGAAGGCGGACGTGAGCAAGCCGCTGAAGGTGGCGGGAAAAGTGGGGTACGTGCTGCACTTTGCTTCGCCGGCGAGTCCACCCGACTATTTGCGGCATCCCATCGCCACGATGATGGTGGGTTCCGTCGGCACGCAAAACGCGCTGGAACTGGCGCTCGCGAAGGACGCCAAGTTTTTTCTGGCTTCCACGAGCGAATGCTACGGCGATCCGGAAGTTTCTCCGCAACACGAAGACTACTGGGGACACGTCAATCCCATCGGTCCGCGCGGCGTCTATGACGAGGCGAAACGCTTTTCCGAAGCCATGACGATGGCCTATCACCGCTACCACAAGGTGGATACGCATATCGTGCGAATCTTCAATACCTATGGGCCGCGGATGCGTTTGAATGACGGCCGCGCGCTGCCAAACTTTGTGTATCAGGCGCTCAGCGGCAAGCCGCTGACGATTTATGGAGATGGAAAGCAGACGCGCAGTTTCTGCTACGTCGCCGACTTGATCGAAGGTATTTACCGGCTGATGATGTCGAATGAGCATCTGCCGACAAACGTGGGCAACCCGCAGGAGATCACCATTCTGGAGTTCGCCGAGCGCATCCGCAAACATTTTGACAATGCGCCGCCCATCGTTTTCGAGCCGTTGCCACAGGATGATCCGAAACGCCGCTGCCCGGACATTACCAAGGCCAAGCGCATTCTGAAGTGGGAGCCCAAGGTCGGGCTGGAAGAAGGGCTCAAGATGACGCTGGGGTATTTCAAGGAAGTCTTCAATAAAAGATGAGCGCGTAGGGAATAGAAACCTAATCCCTTTAGACTTGAATCTGAAAAGTGAGAACTACTCTCTGCCGAAGGAGTAGTACTCGAAGCCCTTTTCGCGCATACCCTGCGGCGTGTAGAGATTGCGCCCGTCGATCACCAGTTTGCGGGCCATGACTTTTCCGGCGCGATCCCAATCGAGCTTGCGGAAGGAATCCCATTCGGTGCAAACCAGCGCGGCATCGGCGTCTTCGAAAGCCTGGTAGGCATCCTCGTGATAATGCACCTGCGGAAAGAGGGCCTTGGTGCGCGGCATCGCTTCCGGGTCCGTGGCATGCACGATCGCGCCTTCCTCGAGCAGGCGCTTGACCACTTCCAGCGCCGGAGCGAAGCGGATGTCGTCGGTGTTGGGCTTGAAGGCCAGTCCGAGAACGGCTACGCGCTTGCCTTTCACCACCCAAAGGGCCTGGCGAATTTTTTCAAAATAGCGATCGATGCGCTGTTTGTTGACGCGTTCGGTAGCTTTCAGGATGTCAAAGTCCACTCCCACGGAAGCCGACAAGTGAATGAAAGCCTGCACGTCCTTCGGAAAACAGAAACCTCCATAGCCGAGTCCGGCCTTCAGGAACTGTCCTCCAATGCGTGGGTCGAGTCCCATGGCGTGGGTAACTTCCTCGACGTTGGCGCCGATTTTTTCGCAAAGATCGGCGATCACGTTGGCGTAGCTGATTTTCAGCGCGAGGAAAGAATTGGAGGCGTGCTTGATGAGCTCGGCGCTGTTGATGGTTGTGACCAGGAACTCGGCTTTGTGGCCCGGGGGGCAGGTTCCGTTGTGCACCGGGCAGCGGAAACTTTTTTCGAGAATGGGGCGGTAAATTTCGCGGAGTTCCGCGGCCGAGGAGGGATCCTCGACGCCGACAACAATCCGGTCGGGATGGAAAAAATCCGCGACGGCGGTGCCTTCACGAAGAAATTCCGGATTGGAGACGACGCGGAATTTCACTTTGCTATTTTTGGAATAGGCGGAAAGGGCGCGGCTGAGTTCGAGCCCGGTGCGCGCGGGGACGGTGCTTTTTTCGATGACCAGTTTAGGCGATTGTGCTTCCGCGGCGATTTGCCGGGCCACGTTGTCGATGGCCGAAAGGTCGGCCTCGCCGGAATCCTTCGGCGGGGTTCCCACACAGATGAAGATGGCGTCTCCGGCGCGGA